>JADFGI010000034.1 GCA_022567815.1 Nitrospinota bacterium | reverse complement strand
GCAAGTTCGCCCTCCGCGGAGGAGTGGGCATGGGAATCGACCCCGGAAGCAATTGCACCGGCTATGGACTGGTCGAAGAGATCAAAGGGCAACCCCGCGTCGTCCATTGGGGAGCCATCCGCACTAAGCCCAAGCAAGCGTTCCCGGAACGGCTGAAATTGATCTATAATGAACTGGTCGCGGTGATCCGGGAATTTTCGCCCGATGTGGTAGCGGTTGAGGATATGTTTTTTGCCAAAAATGTAAAATCCGCTCTCAAACTGGGGCAGACGCGCGGCGTCACCCTTCTTGCCGCCGCCAATCAAGATATCGCCATCGCCGAGTACAGTCCGCTGGAGGTCAAACAGTCCGTGGTCGGTTACGGTCGGGCGGATAAATATCAGGTTCAGGACATGGTGACGACCCTGCTCGGACTTAAAGAAAAACCTGAACCTTTCGATGCCTCAGACGCTCTGGCAGTGGCCATCTGTCACCTGCACACAGCACAACATCAAAATCGCATTCAAATGCACGACGCTCGATGATATCGCACCTCAAAGGAACCCTCAGCCACAAATCGCCCGTGTCTCTCGTGGTGGATGTCAATGGCGTCGGCTATCAGGTCTTTGCCTCGCTGTCCACGTTTTATGCCCTGCCCGAACCGGGGGAAGCGGTTTTTCTAAAAATCCACACCCATGTGCGCGAGGACGCTTTCAAACTGTTCGGCTTCATCACTGATGAGGAGCAGATGATCTTTCAAAAACTGATCTCCATCAGTAAAGTGGGACCAAAACTGGCCCTGTCCATCCTTTCGGGAATGCCGCCGGTGGATTTAATGAAAGCCATCATGGAAAACGATGTCGCCAAAATATCCACCATCCCAGGCGTAGGCAAGAAGACTGCCGAACGCCTGACTCTGGAGCTGAAAGACAAGTTGGCGGATATTACAGTGGAATTTTCTCCCGGCGCTGGCGGACAGACACCCATTGGCGGTGTTCTGGACGATGCGGTGTCAGCTTTAGTCAACCTGGGATATAAAAAACAGCAAGCGGAAAGGGCCTTGAAATCCATTTGGGAAAAGAACGGGAAAAATACCTCGCTGGAAGATTTGATCAAAGAAAGTCTAAACGTCTTGTCTTGAAAACCGAGAAGAAACTATGGACCAGAAACGGGTTATTGATTCCGAAATAGAATCCGAAGAAATTCAATACGACTGCAAACTGCGTCCGGCCAAATTTGACGACTACGTCGGGCAGGAGAAGATCAAGGAGAACCTGAAAATCTTCATCTCCGCCGCCCGCATGCGTGGCGACGCACTCGACCATGTCCTGTTTTACGGTCCGCCGGGGCTCGGCAAAACGACGCTGGCCAACATCATCTCCGTCGAAATGGGCGCGAACCTGAAAAGCACCTCCGGTCCGGTGATCGAAAAAACCGGCGACCTGGCGGCTCTGCTCACCAACCTCAAAGAAGGCGATATTTTATTCATCGATGAAATCCACCGCCTGTCCAACGTCATCGAAGAAGTGCTGTACTCGGCGATGGAAGATTTCAAGCTCGACATCATGATCGGCCAGGGTCCGAGCGCACGCTCCATCAAGCTGGATTTGCCGCCGTTCACCTTGGTCGGCGCGACCACACGGGCGGGATTGCTGACCTCCCCATTGCGCGACCGGTTCGGCGTTGTCCATCGGCTGGACTATTACAGCGCAGAGGAGTTGGAGATCATCGTCACCCGCTCCGCCGCCATCCTCGACATCCCCATCAAGCCAGACGGGGCCAGGGAAATCGCCCGCCGGTCACGCGGCACGCCGCGCATCGCCAATCGCCTGCTCAGGCGCGTACGCGATTACGCCCAGGTCAAGGCCGATGGCGTGATCTTCCGCGAGGTGGCGCAAAAATCCCTGGAAATGCTGGAAGTCGATTCTATGGGATTGGACAAAATGGACCATAAATTGCTCCTGACCCTGATCGAAAAATTCAACGGCGGTCCGGTGGGCGTCGACAGTCTCGCCGCCTCCATCAGCGAAGAGAAAGACACCATCGAAGACGTGCTGGAACCCTTCCTCATGCAATCGGGATTCATCCACCGCACCCCAAGAGGCCGCGTCGCCACCCAAATGGCCTACGAACATTTCGGCATCCTGCCACCCCAACAAGGCTCGCAAGAGAGATTGTTTTAATAACTCCCCCTTCTATGAAGGGGGCTGGGGGGATTTTTTTTGTTACTCAGTCCTGCCGAAGTGAAAAAAACCAGACAAAACAATTTGACCGGATTAACAGGATGAACAAGATAAAACCTTTTTTCACCGCAGAGACGCAAAGAACGCAGAGAAAAAATTTCTCCCTATAAGACAAGGTTGACACGCTTTCCTGAGGTGGGTAGAATTGCGGCTAATCTGCACTCATTTATTTAACAGCAACGTTCGGCGACCCGATTTTCGGGGTTGTTGGTCAACGTTTCGTATTGAAAGGAAAATATCATGCCTTCTGCCAGTGCCCGTCACATCCTTGTGAAATCCGAAGAGGAATGCAATAAATTGAAAAAGGAAATTGAAGGCGGTACTACTTTTACCAAGGTCGCCATGCAACACTCTACATGCCCCTCCGGAAAGGAAGGGGGTTCATTGGGCGAGTTCCAACCCGGTCAGATGGTCCCGGAGTTTGATGCGGTCGTTTTCAAGGAAGAAGTGGGAAAGGTGCATGGTCCAATAAAAACCCAGTTCGGCTATCACTTGATCGAAATCACCGATCGAACGGACTGACCAGCGTGACGCTGGCCAGGGTAGCCCTGGAGCTGACATTTACGTTCGACCAGCCCAGGGCTGGAGCAAAAATAAATATTCGATGGGCTTTTGAGTAACAATAAAACTTTTTTCATTTTGCGTGGGTCTGCTCTGTGTTCATCGGAGATTTCAACCATCCCCTCACCCAGCCCTCTCCCCAGAGGGGCGAGGGTCTATTAAAACATTCTTTCTCATTGGTTAAGGTTTTCTCTACGTCCTCCAGAGTATTTGCCGTGATAAGAGCTTCCAAATAATTTCCTCTCCTCTGAGAGGAGAGGATGAAGGTGAGGAGGGATTCAAACCTTTTCCTTTGTTTTCTCAAGAATCTCTATAGATGGAGGGGGATTAATTTCCCCCTGGGTTTCTTTACGATCTTTGCGGCTTTGCGGTGAGCAACTGGTTTTGTTTTTTCTGCCACCCTTCGACAGGCTCTGGGTGACAAAATCTGTGGTTCCCTAATCCCCCCATTTTGCGTCTTTCAAACTGATGGGCGCATCTTTTTTGCCATCCATATAAATTCGCATGGCTTCCATTCCCGCGCGGTAATTTTTCAGGGCGAAGGCATCCTCCCCCGGACCGTGGTAACGGCGGGAAAATACCGAGAACCTTTGCGCCGTCCGGGTGGCAAAATCGTTCAGTAATCTTTCCTCCTCAATCGGCGATAAACCAGTAACGGGAGGTTTTTGATCGACCCGGAAACGCAGGAGGTTGATAAAACTTTCATCGGTCTGCCATTTCAACGGCGGCAATAGTGTGACCGGGGAAAATTCCAGCAGTGGATGATCGTCGGTAATGACAGGGGCTCCCTGAAGATAGGGTTTCAGCCGTTCCCCATCGGTGAGAAAAAAATCTGTCAGGTCAAGAAAGGAATAAACGCCCATTTGCCGGGCCGATTCCAGCAATTTTGGCACCCGCATCAAATCGTCGAATCGTTGTTTATCAAGCTCTACCGCCTGCCGGGACCCCACAAGAAGAACGATGCGCGTTAAAAAACTGTTCCAGACGGACGTATGCGGAAACACTTCCTGAAAGGTTTTAATGATGGCTTTTGCGTCGTCCGATCCTACCAGGTGCAGAGGAAGCCACTGCATCATGAGCCCGCCAGGATTCAGCCTGTCCAACGCCTGCTCATAAAATTCCTTTGAATAGAGATTAACCACTCCCGCCTGAACGGGCGACATCGGCTCCAGGGTGATGACATCGTAAGAAGACTTCGTCCAGCGGGTGAAAGTGCGCCCGTCCTGCACGAAGATACGGGTATTGGGTCTGTCCAGCACGTCGTGGTTCCAGCGGGAAAACCATTTGGCGAAAGACAAAACGTTGCGGTCGATCTCCACGCCATCGACTTCCACTCCGGGGAATAAAGACACCGTGCCCAGGGTGTTGCCCGTCCCGAAACAAACCACCAGCGCGCGTTTGGGATTCGGGTGGAGCGCCATGGGGACGAAGCCCATCGCCTGCATGTAGGCGCTACCCCCGATGGATTCGGAAACCGTCGCCGTGCTGAACCCATTCACGTAAAGCGTGCGTGCGCCCGATTTGACATCTTCGACCACGCTGAGGGTGGTGAAATCGCCTTCCTTATAATCCAGCAGGCGCATCTGTTCCCTGGAAACGTTTACTTCCATTCGCGCCAGATTGTGTTCGCCCAATCGTTGAGTCGATACGGCAGGTTGCGACCAGGAGTATCCACCATAAATCAAAATCAGGGCGAGAGAACCGGAGACGGCGAAGCGGAACGGCCGTCCGCCCAAGTGGAGCGCCAGCGCCCCGGCAGACAATAGTATGAGTACGGCATAAATGATGAACAAGGAGAGCCGGATACCGAACAGGGGGATGAATACGAAAGGGGTCAGAAACGTTCCCAGAACCGCACCAAGCGTGTTGAAGGCATAGCTTTTCCCCAGCGTCCCGGTGACGGAGCCGAACAGAGATAGATGAATCCGGTTGGCCAGAGGGAAGAGCATGCCGAACCCTAGGGTGGGCAAAAACATCAGGCCGAAAGCAAAAAGCGAGCGGACGAGCAGGGTTTTCCCAGCCGTGTTCTCCAGGTCGTAAAACAAAATATCGGCTTGAGCGGTCCATTCCGGAATCTGCTCCAAAAGCGGCAGGATGCCGATGGCTATTATCCCGATGCCCAATTCGATCAGCAGAAATTTTAATATCCAGCGGGAGTTTCCCAACAGTTTTTCAGCGATCAGGCTTCCAAGAGCGATGCTGAAAAGAAACGTCGCAAGAATCAAGGCGAAGGAATAAAGAGTGCTTCCCATGGGAAAAACCAAAACCCGCGTCCACAATATTTCACTGGAGAGGGAGACCATCCCCGAATAAATGAATATAAACAAAAGCAGGATGCTGAGGAACCGGGTCGGGGCCTTGTCCTTCTCCAAATTTGTTTTCCCTTTGCCGTTATGAACGGGCGGGGGGGAAGCCTCAGGCTCTTCTACTTGCATTTCACGTTGCCAGGCCCAGCAGAGAATGAATACCAGGGCATTCATCGCCACAGCCGACCAGTTGGTCGCGCGGATTCCAAAATATTCGATGGCGAATAATTGCGTGTAAAGGCAACCGAAAACCGCGCCGAAGGTGTTCAGGCTGTACAGGAGGGACATCCTGGAAAAAATCCTATCCGACTTTTCGCCGATGCACCAACTGCCGATGAGAGGAAGCGTCGCCCCCATCAGGAGTGTCGGCGGGAGCATAAGGAGAGCGCTCAGTAAAAACTCTATGATGTGCAGAAACGTCCCCGATTCCACCGCACCTGCCAGAGCCAGGGGATATATTTGCTCCAAAAGTTTCAGCCCCAGAGGAAAACCAAGCCCGTATAGACCAATCAATCCCTCCAGGATTCCATACAGCAGAATCGGGTGGATGCCCCGCCCGCGTTGCTTTTGCCAATTCAAAAAACGGACGATTCCCCAGGAGCCCAGTGCGAGGCCTGTCATGAAAGCGCACAACACCGCGCTGATGGCGAACAACGTGCCGCCAAAAACCAGGGTCAACTGGCGTATCCAGATCAATTGGTAGACCAGGCTGGCCGTCCCGGAGATGAACAGGCAAAGATACGGAATGGCTTTAAAAAGGGGATTACGAGTCAGATTCATGGAGGATAAGCAACGATGGATTTTGCGGAATTGTCCCACATCCCCGGAACCGAGTCAACGCATGGGGACGGGCGAAACCGAGGGAAAATCGCGCGTTCCTTGTTACCGTTGCAAGGTTCTCTCAAGAATGTTAACCTTTCCAGATACTGATTTATATCTTTGGCTTGACGCCAGATTCCCCCCCGCTTTCCTTTAACTTGTCTGGAGGTTGTGAATGCTTGTTTCAATGCGAAGAGAGCTGATTTTTGCTCTTATTGTCTTAATTTTTGGCCTGGCGCCGATAGCCGCTTATGCGGATGAAAATCATACAAATGCTGAGGATGATGTTGTCATTCCAGATGTGGTTGCCAAAGTCAATGGCGTCGAAATAAAATCTAATTCCATCAAATTCCAGTTGAGTAGCGCCATGAGGAAAGGCCAGAGAAAATTTTCTCCAGCGGAAAAACGGGAGATCGTATCGGGCCTTATCGATAAAGAAATCGTCCGTGAACTGGTTCACCAGGAAGGAAAGGCCGCCAAGGTGACAATCGATTCGGAATCGGTTGAAAAGGAAATAAAGAGCGTCATGAAGGCTTACAAAAATAAAGAAGAGTTTGTAAAAGCTATCAAGGCACGGGGAATCACTGAGGACGATTTGAGGAGTTCCATCAAAGTGGATCTCATAGCCAAAAAAATGATCGACGATCAGGTTCGGGGCAAAATCAAAATAACCGATGAAGATGTTAAAAATTATTACGAGAGCAACAAGAAAAAGTTTTTTCGACCCGAAGCTTATCGCGCCAGCCACATTTTTATTTCCATATTCCCCCCGGAACTGATAAGAACCACTCCTATAAATGAATTAAAAGCCAGAAAAGAGGAGCTGGATAAGGAAGCGAAAAATAAAATCGACGATATTCTTTGGGAATCCAAATCGGGCGCAGACTTTGCGGAGCTGGCGAAGAAATATTCGCACGATTCAGCAAGCGCCCAAAATGGCGGCGATCTTGATTTTATCTACAAGGGAGTGTTCGATCCGGCCTTCGACGAAGCCATTTCTAAAATGAAGGTGGGGGATGTCAGTGACGTTGTCAAGACTCCTTACGGCTACCATATCGTCAAACTTGAGGAAACCAAACCGGCGGAGCAAGCGACGTTTGCCGAGATGGAAGAAGTCATCCAGAAACAATTGTTTCTGGAAAAAGCTAAAATTAAAGTTGAAAAATATTTGCAGGGATTGAGAAAAAAGGCGAAAATTGAAATCCTTTAAGACTTAATTATTATTTGCGTTAATAATGTAAAAATAACAACTCATCAGGAGAGATAAAAATAATGGCGACCTATACCAAAGAAAAAGATGTTGCAAGCACCCAGGAAGATGATTCGGAGGCTCGTGCGGCCATGGAAGAAGTCTTCAGCAATACCGCCCGCTGGCCTGCTGGTTTCGCGGGATTCACCGCGGATGTTGTGGTCAACATCAATGGAAAAGAAGAAAAAGGAACCGTCACCGCAAAAAACGTCAAAGAAATTGATACCACCATTCAGGATGAAAAAGCCAAAGCATTCCTTGTCGAAAATATGACCTCCATCGTCAGCCATCGGGGTCCCAGAAGTTTTGCGGAATCCGACGGCAAATATAAACTGACTTTTGGCGATGATGGCACCCATCCCCTGGGCCGCATTATCAGCATGGGCGGCGACGGCATGAGTTCTTTTTATAGAATCAAGGATGGCCGGATTCAGCAGATCAACCGCAAAACGCCGCGCATGGCTTTTACCATCAATATAGAAGAAAGCGTGAAAAATCCGGACGGTAAATATCTCACCCATAAATACACGGTATACTATTTCAATCAAGACAACAGTATCAAGGATGTGGAAAGCTACTCAGATGATTATGTCCGTGTGGGCGATGCTGATTTACCGCAGTACCGTAGAATCATCAATTGCGAAGACGGGCAAATCCAGGTCAACAGCATGACGTTGAGCAACCACAAAACCCTTTAAAGTTTTTTCACTCGCGGTGCATGGTTATTGTGAGTGAGGTGACAAAAAAAGCGCAGGCTTTCCGTCCTGTCTTGCTTAATTAAAAAAAACCCGCGCCGATTCCATGTGGATCCACGCGGGTTTTCTTTTCTTCAAGTTGAATTTTTGGAATCACCTGAAAATTTTAGACCGGAACCTTCCCATCAATTAAAGACAGGTCGATGACTTCTGTTTTCTCTGCCAGAGTGACTCCGTTTCCCAGGATCGACCGTCGTACCGTGCAGTGAGAACCTACCGTCACGCCATCCCATAAAACAGAATTCTCGACAACAGAATTATTTTTCACGTGGCACCTATTGCCCAAAACAGCATGTGGGCCTATTCGGGCGTTGGAATCTATACGGCAATCCGCTCCCATGACAACCGGGGAAACGATGGAGTATCCATCCGGATTTTTTATGATATCGGTTTTCAAACTGATTTTACCATCTAGTGCATCTTTGTGAACTTGCAGGTATTGTTCTCGGTTTCCCATATCGATCCAATAGTCTTTGTGCAGATAACCGAAAATGGGGAGTCCTTCCTGGACCATTTCCGGGAAGACATCTTCCGTTGTGCCGCAAAATTTTCCTGCCGGGATGCGTGAGAAAATTTCCGGCTCCATGATCTGGATGCCAGTGAACATGACGCGCCGCGTGTTGTCGGGAATATTCATGGAAGACGCGCCGACAAAATGCACGATCCGTCCGTCCTCCTGAATTTCTATCGGATCATATTTTTTTGGCGAGTCGTCCTGCCGCACTACCAGGGTCAGACAGGAGCCTCTTTCCCGGTGAAATTCGAGGACCCGGTTCAGATCAATGTCCACGATGATATCGCTGTTGATGACCAGAAAAGTTCCATCCTCAAGAAATCCCTGCACCGCTTTGATGCCCCCCGCCGTCCCCATGATTTTTTCTTCCCTGGAAAAATAAAGGTTGACCCCGAAGTTCGATCCATCGCCGAAATGGGCTATAATCTGTTCCGGCAAATGGTGCACGTTGACCGCGATGTCCCGAACGTTGGCGGAACGGAGCAGTTCAATCGTGTGCTCCAAAAGCGGACGGTTCAATACCGGCACCATCGGTTTGGGAACAGTTTGTGTCAAAGGCCGCAAACGGGCGCCGAATCCCGCGGCAAGAATCATGGCTTTCATGGGCGAGAAGCGTTCATCGGAAGAAGAGTTGCATGAGAATTGAAATTCGTTCAGGGATTCGCCGATTCCCCCGCAAGTTTTTTCAGCGATTCGGTAAAGGGCGGCAGGGCAATTCCTTTGTTTGTGATAATGGCCGTGACCAGGTGATTGGGGGTCACGTCGAAAGCCGGATGCGCCACCACCGCGCCCTCCGGGGCCATGCGTTTGTTGTTGATGATTGTCACCTCATCGGCGGAACGCTCTTCAATGGGAATTTCCTCACCGCTGGCCAATGATAGATCGAGCGTCGATATCGGCGCGGCGACATAAAATGGGATATTATGGGTTTTAGCCAAAACGGACACCATATAAGTTCCAATTTTATTGGCCACGTCGCCGTTGGCGGCGATGCGGTCCGCTCCGACCACGACCACATCCACCTGCTTTTTCTGCATGAAATATCCCGCCATGCTGTCGGTGATCAGTTTGACGGGAATATTGTCCTCCATCAATTCCCAGACTGTCAGACGGGCGCCTTGAAGGAATGGACGCGTCTCGTTCGCCAGTACGTTGATCTTTTTCCCGGCGTTCACCGCGGCGCGAATGACCCCCAGCGCCGTCCCGAATCCCGCCGTCGCCAGAGCCCCGGCGTTGCAGTGAGTCAATACATTGTTTCCGTCGGCAATCAGCGTCTGACCGAAAGAACCCATAGCCCGATTGGCGGCAATGTCCTCATCACAAATCGTTTGGGCCTCTTCCCTTAAACGTTTTTTCAGGGCCGGGAGACTGAGGTCTTTGCCGGCTCTTGCCACCCGTTTCATGCGGTCGATGCCCCAGGCGAGGTTGACGGCGGTCGGACGCGATTGTGCCAGCTCATCGCACTTTTTTTCCAGTTGTGAATAGAAGCCATCGAAATCCTCGGCGGAAATCGCATCCGCTCCCAGGCTCACCCCCATCGCCGCGGCCACGCCGATAGCGGGGGCTCCACGGATAATCATGGTTTTGATGGCGTGCCCCACTTCCTCAATCGTTCGACAATCGACGAAAACTTTTTCCGTGGGCAGACGGGTTTGGTCGATCATGCGGGCCGCCCCATCGACAAGCTCTACGGTCTTGATCATATTTTTCTCATATTGTTTATGACGATTTACAGGGAAGAACTTTTTTTAAAAATGCGGACTCGTCCATGCCCTCGATGCGGATGATTTTGTTTTTGCTGGTCAGCCCGCTGACGATGTCCACTCTCGAAGGGCTGATCCCGAGTCGTTTGGCGAGGAACTTGATGCAAGCCTTGTTGGCGGCCCCTTCCACCGGAGGCGACGTCAGGCGGATTTTCAACGCTCCGTTCATCTCGCCCGATATTTCATTTTTGGATGCCCTTGGCTGAATGGCGGCTGAAAATTGAATTCCCTCTTTATGCTTCTTTATATTCAAAGCCATGCCCGTAAGGAGTCCGCGCGTTACTTCTTAAAATGTTCCAGATGCTCCAATGCGGATTTTTTTATGTTTTGGATCAGACTCGATTTGTCCTTGGTGAGTTTGTAGATCTCTTTTTTTAACCCACTCAGTTCCTGTTGGGCCTTCTTTTTATGGATTTCCGCCTGTTCCCGTACTTCGCGGATAACTTGCCGGGCTTTGTCTTTTAAAATCTCCTGGGTGATCTGGGGGTTGGCGGAATCGTTTTGAGGACCCGTCCCGGATTGGCTTTTCAAGTCTTTGATGATCTCGTTTTTACGTTCAACCTTCTTTTTAAGATTTTCGATTTCCTCCGACATTTCCTTGAAGTCATCCGCTACAAGGTGTAAAAACATATCCACCTCCTGCTTGCTGTAACCTCTGAACTTGTCACGAAAACATTGTTCCAGAATGTCCAGGTGATTCAATCTCATGGCGGGCTCATTGCATTTGGATGGCAAACATCGCGATAGATTTGACCACAAATTCCTGGAGGAAAATGATCCCCAAAATCACTATAATAGGGGAAAAGTCTATCCCCACCCCGGACATGGGCAGGAGTTGCCGCACCCGCGCCATAACGGGTTCGGTGATGCTGTAAAGAAATTGCACGATAACATTATACGGGTCCGGATTGACCCAGGACAGTAACGCCCGGATGATGATGACCCACAAATAAATACCAAGAGCGATGTCTAAAATCTTGGCGGTTGCCCCTAGAAGATTTCCTATAAGATACATAAGTGTCCGTTTGAGTTGTTTTGGATGAGAAAATGGCTTTCCGGTCGAAAATGGGAAGCCGGTAAAATCCTTGTTTTTAACCCGCTTAAAGTAACCAACTTCCATTATATTGTCAATTGGAAGTCCCGGCGGGAAAAATTTGCAGAGGTAAGATTCCAAACAACTGCGACGAACCTTTTTTTTAACCGAAACCCAAGGACGTGCCATGCCAAAAAAAATTCGCGATAAGGTGAACGACCTTCTTAATAGTGAGGAGGAGATTGCAAACGTCATCGTCAAAGGATGGGTGCGGACGCGGCGGGACTCCAAAGGGGGCTTTTCATTTTTAGAGATCAACGATGGCTCCTGTCTGGTCGGCATTCAGGTGGTGGCCGATCATAATCTGAAAAGCTATCAAGCGGTCGCGGAACATTTGCATACCGGGAGTTGCGTGGCGATCACGGGCAAGCTGGTTGCGTCTCCGGGGAAAGAACAGAAATGGGAAGTCCACGCCAGCGAGATCGAATTGTACGGTTCGGCGGATGCGGAGAAATATCCTTTGCAGAAAAAACGCCATTCCTTTGAGTTTTTGCGCGAGATCGCCCACCTGCGTCCCAGGACCAACACCATTGGCGCGGTCATGCGCGTACGCAACCGTCTGTCTTATTCCGTTCACAAATTTTTTCAGGACCGGGGATTCCTCTATCTGCACACCCCCATCATCACCGCCAGCGATTGCGAAGGCGCGGGCGAAATGTTTCAGGTCACCACCCTGAATTTGGATCAACCTCCCATGAACAACGGCAAAACCGACTACAGTCAGGATTTCTTTGGCAAAAAAACCGCCCTCACCGTCAGCGGCCAACTGGAAGGCGAGATCTATGCAATGGCTCTTTCGGATATATACACGTTTGGCCCGACGTTCCGGGCGGAAAACTCCAACACCAGCCGGCACCTGGCGGAGTTCTGGATGGTTGAGCCTGAAATGGCGTTTTATGACTTGGATGACGACATCGACCTGGCGGAGGAGTTCATCAAATTCCTGTTGAAAGATGTACTGGAAAATTGTCAGCAGGATATGGAGTTTTTCAATAAGCGCATCGACAAAACCATTCTGCAAACGTTAACGGGAATCGTGGATTGCGACTTCGAGCGCATTCATTACAGCGACGCGATCCACATGCTGGAAAAGTCCAGTGAAAAATTCGTCTATTCGGTGGAATGGGGATGCAACCTGCAATCGGAACACGAACGTTATTTGAGCGAGAAAGTCTTCAAGAAACCCGTCGTCATTTACAACTATCCGGAAGGGATCAAACCGTTTTATATGAAAATGAACGAAGACAAGGAAACCGTTCGCGCGATGGACGTTCTCCTGCCCAAACTGGGGGAGATCATCGGCGGCAGTCAGCGGGAGGATGATCTTGATGCGCTCACGGCCCGGATGAAAGAAAAGGGGTTGGACCCAAAAGAATACTGGTGGTATCTCGATCTTCGGCGTTATGGGTCGGCGCCACATTCCGGGTTCGGGCTGGGATTCGAGCGTCTGGTACAGTTCGTGACCGGCATGGAAAACATTCGTGACGTGATTCCTTTCCCGCGTACGCCCAAGCATGCTAGTTTTTGATTGAATGGAGGGAACCACAGATGAAGAAAAATAATTAGGAAAGATTATAAACCCCTCCTCACCTTAATCCTCTCCTCCTCGGAGGAGAGGAAATTATTAAGAATCCCTTCTCACCACAGAAGACGCTGAGAAAACCTTAATCATTTGGGAGGTGACGAAGTTTTTTATTTCCCTCTCCCTCATGGGAGAGGGCAGGGTGAGGGTGGGTTGAAGGATTTTCTTTTTCGGTCTGTGGTCTTCGGCCTCCCTCCACCTCAGCGCCGCAGCAACACCGCCGTTTCGACATGTTGCGTTTGCGGGAACATGTCGATCACGACCATGTCCTCGATGTGGTAGGAATCCATCCGGCTGATGTCGCGGGCCAGGGTGGAAGGATTGCAGGAGACATAGATGATCCGTTCGGGCGATATTTTTAGCAGGGAGTTGATGACCTCTTCCGAACAGCCTTTTCTCGGCGGGTCCACAATCACCGTGTCGATCGCTTCCCCCTCCGTGAAACGGGGAAGATGCTTTTCCACCGTTCCCGACAGAAACTCGCAGGACTCGATGCCGTTCAAGCGCGCGCTTTCCTTGGCGTCCTCGATTGCGGGGGCAAACTCCTCAATACCCACTACCTGCAATCCGGCCCGTGCCAGCCACAGGCTGATCCCCCCTGACCCGCAATACGCATCCAGAACTTTCCCATCGCCCGGTTTGGCCCATTCCTGTATAACCTCATAAAGCTTGACCGACTGCGGGGAATTGACCTGGAAAAAGGAACCCAGGGACAGCCGGAATTTCAAACCGTCCAATTGATCCGTGAAGTAGGACTTGCCCCATAGGAGCCGGGTTTGCTGGCCCAGGATGATGTTGGTGTTCTGCTCATTGAGATTTTGCACCACGCCGACGACGTGAAAGCGTTGCAGATTTTTCGAGTCCCGCAATTCCTCCATAAACGGTTTGGAGAAACGGCCCTTGGTGGTGACAAATCCGATGAGCGTCTCCAGCGTGGTTTCGGAATGCCGGACGACGATGCCACGGAGGAATCCCTTGCGCGTTTTTTCATCGGAAATCTGGACATGGTGTTTTTCCAG
>JADFGI010000390.1 GCA_022567815.1 Nitrospinota bacterium | reverse complement strand
GGACGAGCGATTCGCCGACATGGGCCAGCGCGCCCGGGTGTTGATCGAAAAAGGCTGCGCCATCGCCGGGGTGAGCGCGGCCGGCTGACCATCCCCACCGCCCCCGGCCAAACCCGCCGGCCAGGGAAACGCGGTCGAATCGGGGTCACGTGAAATGCTATAGAAGGTGATGAAATGGCGATGAAAAACCCGCCTCATCCCGGCCAGTCCTTTAAGGTGGCTTGTTTGGAACCCAATGGTCTTTCTGTAACCGAAGCGGCGAAAATATTAGGTGTGACCCGGCAGACTTTGAGTAATTTTATTAATGGAAAAAGCAATTTATCCACGGATATGGCTATTCGTATATCTAAAGGGTTTGGCGGTACGCTGCACGGTTGGTATGCCATGCAAACTGCTTATGATCTGGCGCAGGCCAGTAAAAAGGCAAATTCCATCAAAGTGAAACCCTATAAACCGAAAAAAATGATAACCAGCAAGCGGAGCTTACATTTTAAATCAGGGATACCCAAAAAATGACCACCGATGAAGATTTTGAAGTGATCCACGGAAGCGGCAACGTTTTCCGCGATTTTGGAGAACCTGACGCAGATGTAAAGCAAATGAAGGCTTTACTGGCCGCTGAAATTATTCGTACGCTCAGGGTTCAAAACCTCACCAATCGCAAGGCCGCAAAGATAACGGGTTTTAGTGAAATCAATTTTCCCAGAATTAAACACCCCGATTTGAAGCGTTTTACCATTGACCGCCTGATGACGATTTGGAACAGGCTCGACCCGGAAAAAGAAATAAAAGTTGAATTTAAAGACGGGTCGAGAAAGCCCGGTATACAACAGGAACATTCTCTTTAAACAGGCTCCGCGCTAACCTGAAAGGGCAGGGTGGATTTTCCCCGGAGAGGGGAAAGCGAAAAGGGTCATCCTAAAAATAAGCAAGGGTTCCTCAATTCACTCGTTTTACAGGTATTGAGTTTTTTTGGGGTTTTAGTTTAATTTTTTTTCGCGATTTGTCCAGTCCAACCCAGAAGGTATAAATGGCATCCAATGCCTGATGGCCTCCCTGTAAAAACTTTTCAAAATTGAAATCAGGTTTGTAATAAGAATGCTTCATTTCTTCCAGGACATTGTCACCGTGGCTCTTTTCACTGTTAAAGTGAAATAGAAAAAAATCAAGTGGGATTTGTCGATCTTTTTCTAAATGGTTTTTCTTATTATAAAGTTCAATGCCGGTAATCAGTTCTTTCCAAAAATTATGGGATTCCTCCTCCCCGCCTTTCCCAATACCCCAGGCGGCCCAGGTTTCGATCGCATAACTCGCGCCGCGGCCAAATTCACCGTCTTTACTTCCATAAGTCAATTCAAGTCCTTTAATAAACTCTTTTGTGTGAGCGGAGGCGGACTCCCAGCTTCCAAGTTTTTCCGGATTCAGGTTAAGGGGGCTGGCGGTATCTCTAAGCCAATTGATATGGGCCCACCGGGTTTTGAACGGTTGCTCTTCCGTGGAACCATCGGGATGGATTCCAACGCCCAATTCATTTGCCAAAATATATCGTGCATGGGTTTCAGCTTCGAGGTCTGATGCATTCAGAACCCTCATCAATTGGGCCAGCAAAAACCATTTGGAAAACACGGCAAATTGTTCAAACAAGTCAATTAACTGGCCTTTGGTCGCCTCCCCCTTTTTAAACCATTTGCAATAGGGGTTATCAATGATAACCGGGTGACCGTGGATTTCATCCTTCACGATCCCCCAAAAATCCTCAAAGGGTTTTCGTCTTGGAGCATTCATGATGCACCTCTTAAGATAGTTAAAAAACCATCCTTCACGGGAATTTCCAGTTTTTATCTCCTGTACATAAAAGAACTGGTTAATCCCTCATATATATTTTACTGCAGTAAAAAGTCAGGGGAAAGTAAATTAGGCATGTGAAATTTACATTTTCTAAACGTCAAATGGCGAATAATGACGTTGAAAAATCCTCATTTTTTTCGGATCCTGAAACACATTGAAAAATCGAAAATTAATTTCCAACGTTGTCCAGGTTGATTTTTAGCGGCGTCCTTAATTCATTCCCACCAGTGGGTTTTATTCCCTACGGCTTGCTACGTCTTTTAAATGAAAATCCTTGTCGGATACCTTGTCCGCTTGCGGCGGGATCGTTTATCCAACAACGGGTGAAAAGTGAGCGGAAAAATGCCTCAGGAAGGGAGGTTGTTTGCTGAAATGGTGACTTTGTTTTCTGAGAATGATTTTTGCTGAGGTCTTTAAGAAGACCTTTAATCCTGAAATAATAAATTGGATCAGTTTTTTTTAGGAAAAGTCAGCGGAAATGGACGAGAAAATGGTTTGAGCTGGGTTCTTTAATAATACACAAATGCTTAAACGTGCTTTTAAAACGTATGTGACCCGTAATACTTGTTGTCACAACTTAAAGTACATCTCCACCGATGTTCATCACAATTGTTAATAGCCGTGGGGTTATTCCCTGTACCGCTAATACAGGATGTATGTTTATCCGAACATTGGTCAATGCAGACTTTGTGATCCTGCTGGAGCATAAATGGAACATGGGAATTAAAATCTCTCCCTGATATTTGGATTGATTTGGTGTTGGGTTCAGCAGCGTTATCAGTATTTACAATTTCAACAGTATCCTCAGGAACAGGGACTATATCTTCAGCATTCACAACATTCAGGAAAAGACCAAAAATGGATAAAATGAAGGCAACCAAAACCATTTTTTTCATAACTGACTCCTTCTAAATCATATAGTTATCATTTATTTTTTATTTTGATCTCAAACCATTTTCCCGTCGTTTGTCTTTAGGATGATTTAAATTTAAGATTATATAACCATCAAAAGGGTTTGAAATTTCGAAACACTTCTTGAATGATCTCCAAGAGGCAACTGCCTTAATTCATTTTACAATGGGTGAAAAGTGAGCGGAAAAATGCCTCAAGAAGGGTGGTTGTTTGCTGATTCGATAGGCAGTAAAGGTTGCGCGGTTTTCCC
>JADFGI010000389.1 GCA_022567815.1 Nitrospinota bacterium | reverse complement strand
TGGTATTGAAAGGGGACAAAAAGCTGATCGGAATGTCCACTCTCTACTATGGTTCAGCTGAGCTTTGATATTATGTAGAATGACTTTGCCTGCCTGGCACGGCCAGCCTGAGGGCTGGAGCAAATATTAACGCGCTATGGATTTATGGCTGACTGAACCCTCTACTCGTAAGGAAATTTTCCTCCCGCGTAGCGGGCTCGCGATGACATGGCTCCCTAATTAGTGAATTTGACCACAGGCACTGGAAACGCTTATTCTGCTAAACAGTCTTCTGGTTTTCTTAAAGAATAATGTTTCCACTCAAGCCTTTTCCATGGAACCTAAAATTTCCTTCACCAAATCCAAACTACTATTGTCATTTCTGCTGATACTCTCTATTTGGTATCCATCCACGCCATTTTCCCAGGAAATTGAAAACATATCATTAAAGACTTACAGTCAGTTGGCTATTCCCGTCCCCAATCCGGTGGATATGACCAAAATCTCTCCAGGAAAATCATATCAGGTGACGGACCCCAAGTTTATATTGCAGTTCTATTATGATGGTAAAGATATCTACGGAATAATAATCAAAAGGGAAAAAGAAAGTTCTATTTTTCTGCACTGGTGTCTTTTTCGATCCTGCGAAGAAAGCCCTTATGATTACAAATTTAAAATTGCCGCCGCTTTTATTCCTCCCTATGACCAGTTATTTTTTTCAGCCAAACTGCCTGTAAATTTGAAATACAGGTTCCAGGGATTAAAATTTTATACAGTACGTTAGAGATCTTTATTATATAATGGGTCAAACCACAAATTCTTTACTGCAAGGAAATAATACAATGTCCAGATTTAACGATAATGAAAATGGGACAATTACAGATACCGACACAGATTTAACCTGGTTCAAAAAAGACTCACGGCAAGTTACCGGCAAGTGGATACATCTGGAAAAATCGCAAAAATTCGCCGCAGAGCAAAATGCCGCCAAATTTGGCGGTTACGATGATTGGCGCGTTCCCAAACTGGAAGACATTAAAACCATCTTTGACAAGAGTTTCAGCTTAATGGATTTCGGCAAATCGGAAATCCACATCCCGCCGGTTTTTGAATCGGGATGTGCGGACAACACCTGGACCGATACCGTCAACGGTGAACGCGCGATGATGTTCAGTCTGGTGAAAGGCCGGTCGAGTTGGATCAACAAGTTCGGGGAAGGCCCCTTCGCCGTGCGGCTGGTTCGGGGAACTCGAAAGAAAAAATAGAAAGAACGCAAACCGCAGGCCGAAAACCCCCAGGCCTCTTCTCAGGACAAGTTTTGCCTTAGAACGTGAACCCCTCATATCAGCCGTCAACCCTTCGGCTTGGCTCCGGACAGGCATCCGTGGTTCCATCCCTCCTTCGCCAACTTGACGAAAACCCCTCTTTTAATTGACAATAAAACCTCCATCAAATACAATTGATAACAATTCTCATTTTTATTTTCATACTGGAAGCGAAAAAAGCTGATTTTTTGACGGGAATTCCAGTAAGCCATTAACTTTATAGGGACCAATTGACTCCACCTTTTCCGTAACCCATTGAAATAATACCCATGAAAAAAATTTTCCTCCCCACCCTGATGTTGAATTTTTTATTCGTCCTTTGTTTATTTTCCCCAAATGTGGAAGCTGCTTCGGAATCCCTGGAAAGCAAAATAAAAAAAATTGTCATGATGATGAACATCACGGCCAAGGAATACGAAGAGGGAGTCGTTGATGGAAAAATCGCCATCGCCGCGGAATACGAGGAGAGCCAGGTCTTTCTGGAACAGGCGGAGGACCGATTCAAAAGACTCCCCGCTCCCAAGGAAAATATTGGGGAAATCAAATCGATAGCAACCCGGTTCACGGACCTGTCCCAAAAAATCAAGGACAAGGTGGATATCAGCGAGGTCCGCCAGCTTATCAATGGCATCAATTCGGGATTGCTGAGGACTTATGACATTAAAATCAGCCAGTCTCCGGCTGAGCCTGTATCCCTGGCAAACGGCAAAACTGTTTTTGTCAATAAATGCTCGTTTTGTCACGGAATGACCGGCAAAGGCGACGGTCCGCTTGCCGCGCAATTCGACCCCGCGCCCGCTGTTCTGGCGGACCCACAACTCACGGGCGATGACAACACGGTGGCTTACGATAATTTTCAGGTCATCAATGTGGGTATCGCCAATACGGGCATGATCGGCTGGGCGGACGTACTTTCCGAGTCGGAACTTTGGGACGTTACCTACTATATCCGCACTTTCTCCAATGAAAATGTCAAGTTGCCGCTTATCAACGGAAGAGGTGCAGGCACAACTTTCCAGTCCGGGAATGCCGGGAGTAAACAGGCGGCAAGGGCAATAGCCCAGGTCCGCAATTTACTGGATACCAGCTTGCGGATATTTAAAAATGGCGGCGACATTGAGGAAGCGGCGGATATCGCTTTTGACGCTTACCTTACCTACGAACAAATCGAATCGGGATTGATAAGCAAACGCAAGGAACTGGGTTTGCGGCTGGAATCCTCTTTTAGCCGTTATCGCGCCGAAATCAAGAGGCAGGCGGATTTTTCTCATGTCGAAAAAATTCACGCCGGCATTCATGAAGATCTTTCACAAGCTCTCCAGGTGCTCCAGGAGAAAATTGGCTTCAGCGGATTATTCATTCAATCTTTTTCAATTATCGTGCGCGAAGGGTTTGAGGCCATTCTCATCATCGCCGCGTTGATCGCGTTTCTTGTTAAATCGCGCAACCGGGATAAATTGAAATCCATATACACCGGAGTGATCCTGGGAATTATCGGAAGTTTATTGACCGCCTATATCGTCCACGAAGTTCTCCACTTAAGCATTGCCAGCCAGGAGCTTATGGAAGGCTGGATCATGCTTTTTGCCGTGGTTGTTCTGTTTTGGGTCAGTTACTGGTTGGTGTCCAAAATCGAAGCGGAGAAATGGCAGTCCTATATCACGAAAAAAATGAAAACCGCCGTCTCGACCGGGAGCGCGTTCGCCCT
>JADFGI010000388.1 GCA_022567815.1 Nitrospinota bacterium | reverse complement strand
ATATCGACACAATTGATCTTGGGAATCCACAAAAAATTATTGAAAACCTCATTCGGCTACAGGAAACAACAAAACGCAATAAAAAATCAAAGAACAGGAGAAATTATCTACTCTCCTCCAATTGCTTCGAAGATTGATCAGCTGATGCAAAATTGGGAAAATTTCGTGAACCTGAATGATGATTCGAAGCTTGATCCCCTCATTAAATGTGCAATTGCCCATTATCAGTTTGAAGCCATTCATCCATTCAGCGATGGGAATGGAAGGACAGGAAGAATTCTACTGGTCCTTCAGATGGTACAGGAAAAATTATTGGATTATCCTGTTATGTATACCAGTTCTTACCTCAACAAAAACCGAGAGCAGTATTACCAAAATCTTAAATCGGTAACAGACAATGGAGATTGGGAAGGTTATATTCTTTTCATGTTGGAGGGATTCAGATCACAGGCTATTGAATCAAAACTAAAGCTTTTCAAAATGATGGCCTTATTTGAAAAATTAAAAAATACAATTCAAACTAACCACTCAAAGATGAATGCCATGGAAACAGCAAGCCATCTTTTTTCAGGGCCTGTGACAACACCTACATTTTTCGCTAAATCAATGGATATGCATTATCAAACGGCCAGCAAACATTTAGCGGAACTCAAAAAGGGGGGAATATTGAGCGATTCTCAATTTGGGAAATACCATTTGTATTACTATAAGGAGCTTATTGATTTATTTAATAGTTAAGATATCTGAATTTTATTTTGGAAAGAGGAAATCACCTCAACTGGCTTTTTTGCAATATGCGTCTTTCAGGGTGTAGACTTCGTCGGTTAGGATAACCTTCTTTTCCTTTTTGACTTCTGGCGTCATCTCGGTGGGCTTCGCAGGCTTTTAAGGTAGAATATTCCACGTAATTTTCAATGTGAAGCTCGTCTCAGGAAACGGATAATCACAACAAAATAAAAATGTATTTCATTTACCTCCCCGCCAATTCTTTAAAAAGATGAACCCTTAAATTTTTTGCCTTTTCTATTTCGTATTGCGCCATTGTTCTGGCATCAATCTTCCTCAATGAAATGATTTTACCTAACTCCCAGGGCCGGGGAAGCCAGAATTTTATCGCAACAAATATCCTTGTTCTCAAGGGCAACATTGCCTGATTCCTCCAAGGGTTCGAATAAAAGGGTTCATATAATATGGTAAAGGCCATTTCTCCAAAGTTCAAGTCAATAGCAAGGCCCAAAATGGGGCCTGTACTGGATGAGCCGGTTTTTCAATGGAAAACGAAATATTTTTTGGCGAATTATTTTTGTCAAGGGGCCCGTTTCCGGACGGGAGATAGAGCCTCTTAATGCGAACCGGGATTTCCCCAAAAGCCTTGCCAAATGGATGCTATGATGCGGTCATGAATCCTGAAGAAAGAAAAAAACTGAAACGTGAAATTGTCGAAGAAATTGAGGCGAACAAACACCTGATTGAAAGCCTTGCCGAATCCGTCAAGCCGGTGGCGCCGGAAAACGTCCTCTGCGTCCCCTGCGCAGAAAAAAGGTAATCACCCGTACTCTGGCCCTGGGATATTGTCAGGAGAATTTTCCATCCTAAAAGTTTGCCTAACTATATTTTCTTCTCCCTGGTCGCGGTTTAAAGGCGGTGGTCAGATCGCCGTGCATCAACTGGCTTGCGCGTTGCAAAGGCAAGGGTGCGAGGTTCATGTCATTTACTCCAAAGAGCCGGATGAGAAAATCGAGCCTGATGTCCCTTACAAAATTCACTGGACCCGCCGCTTCAACTTCGCCACGATCAATCTGGATATTTTTTCCTTTGCCTGGTCGCTCAACCGGCTGGCCCGCCGGGAAGGGTTCGACATCGTTCACGGCAATGCTGAGGAATCTTTTTTTTCCTCCTGGATTTGTCGGCGGCACAATGCGATTGCCTTTTTTACCAGTCATGCGCCTTATGTGCCGACCACGGGAATATTCCGCGCCCTTTGTCGGCCCATTTCGTTTTTGAAAACCGTAAACCCCTATTTACTTCGGTCCGCCGCCCGCCGTGCCACAAAAATAATTACCTTCAGCCAATTTTCCCGCAACCTGGTTCTCGCTGGCTTGGGCCCATGTTGGCAGGATCGGATCGCTGTGATTCCCGGCGGAATCGACCCTTCATGGTTGGACGTTGAGCGGATGCCGTCTGAAAAGCCGGAGCTTGTATTCTGGGGTCGGATGGAAGATGAGAAGGGAATCCCGGAACTGCTTACAGCCATGAAAATCGTTGTGAAGAAAATTCCGGATGTAAAACTGACTCTCGTCGGCGAAGGCAATCGCCTGGAAGAATATAAACAACGGGTGCGCAAGCTGGGCCTGATCCCGAGGATGATCGTTCCGGGTTGGCAATCGATGGAGGCGATTCAAAAACTTGCGGTCACAGCCAGCGCGGCGGTGTTCCCATCGCGAATAGAAAGTTTTGGCATGTCTGTCGCCGAAGCACAGGGTGCGGGCGTTCCGGTGATTGCCACAAACGCGGGAGCCTTGCCGGAGATTGTGGAACACGGCGTTACCGGGACTCTGGTTTCGCCCAGAGATCCGGAAGCTCTCGCTGACGCCATCTGCGCGGTGTTGGAAAATAAAGAAAAATTCCAGCGCATGGCTGAGCAGGGGCGCAAAACCGCACGTCAAAAATTTTCCTGGGATTCTGCCGCTGAACAACTGACCGGGTTGTACCGGCGGGAATTGGCGGCCCTCGGGAAATCTTTTCCCGCAGGGGAATAGCCCTAATCAACAGTGGAGAAAATTCCGTTAAGAGGAGTGATCTTTGCAAAACAAGAAAAATCGTTATTCCCGGATCGCTAATATACAAAGATGACAATGAACGACCCTGCCGCAAGCGAACACAGTGAATCCGACAATGGTTATCATTTAAAAGCCGTAGCCAGCGTGACGCTGGACCCGAAAGGAAAATACTTTTTTTGCCAGCAAACGTTATCTCGACCAAGCGAGTTTTGACAGTTGCCCCTACGGCTAGTAGCTACGGGG
>JADFGI010000387.1 GCA_022567815.1 Nitrospinota bacterium | reverse complement strand
CTTAAGGATTCCGATCATCCTGCCGAAATTATAGTCGCTACTTATTACTACTGGCTAGCTAAACGCTCCTTTCAGGCCATTTCCTTGGCTCTTATTTTCTTTTCGGAAACCTTTTTTGAAAAATGTTCCGGGAAGTTTTTAAATCGTCTGGCTCGATTTCTGGATGGGTTTGAAAAGTCCGGGCCTCCCATGAATTTTCTCAGTGAAAAATATCAAAAGGTGTTTACCCAATATGACAGCAAGGTGTCTAAAGCAGGTAAATGGTGTGCCGCCCGACTGCGGTATAATTTTATTCGAAAGCATCTGGACAATAATAAAATAAGTGAAATTGTTTCGCTTGGCCACACGGCCCCGGTTCCAAACAAAATATAAACCCCCAGTCGTTACCCACCACTCCCCATTTTCAATCTCCTCCAAGATCCTCATTTTTTTCAAATACAGGGTTTGTATCTTTTCCGGTGATCCATCTGTAAAAAGAAATTCCCCGACAAAACCCATAAATCGCCGTTTTTCAGACCCATGTAGGAAACTCACCGGAGAAATGAAAATTTTTTCCAGATCCGTGCAATAAAATAGCCCTTCCATTCGTCTATTAGTTATAGGCTCATGCCTTTAAGCTTTTTCAATTTGTTTAATCCTCAATTCAAGGAGATTTTAATGAAACAGATCATATATTTTTTCCTATCTTTTCTATTGCTTCCTTCCATGCTATATGCCGGGAACGATCCCAATATCCCAAGCGGCGTAAAAGCAAAAGTCCAGACCGCGATGCAAGCCCACGTCAATTCCCTGATGGCAAAAAATGGCGGCAGCTACCCTATTTTTGACCCGGGCACCCGGGAGGTGGTTCAGCTTAACTTCAAGGGATTGCACAAGGGGGTTGTGGTTAAAGGGAATCAAGGGAAATATTACATCAGTTGCGCCGATTTCACGGATCAAAAAGGAGGGGAATACGATTTGGATTTCCTGGTTTCAACCAACTTTGAAGTCGTGGAAACCCTGGTCCATAAGAAAAATGGCGAAAAAATGCATTACAGCGTGCACTGAGGTCAATGTGTTTTCCCCGGAAGAACTCAATCGGTTTTACCAGTACTGTTTCGCCCTGACGGGTGATGAAACCGAGGCCTATGATCTGTTACAGGACAGCCTGGTGAAATTTTTAGGGAGGGAAAACAACGTAAGATCCTCCGGGGCCTATTTCAGAAGGATCATCAGAAACCATTTCATCGATCATTTGCGCAAAGAAGGCAAATACGAAATGACCGAGCTTGATGAAAACGTCATTTCCGCGGATGAGAACAAATTGGAAAATATCATCATAAACAAGGAGGAAACTCGGATAATTCTAAATAAATTGGGCGGCAATGACAGGGAACTGCTCTACCTCTGGGCCGTTGAGGAATATACATCAAAGGAATTAGCCGAATTTTTAAAAGTTCCCCGTGGAACCATTCTTTCGAGGTTGCATCGGTTGAAAATAAAAATAAATAATTTTCTCGATGAAGAAAATGAAAAAAACTCTAAAAGAAAATATCCCAGAACATTACCAAAGGTTTGAGCTTTCTCCGACACAATTGGACAAATTGGACCAATTGCAAAGAAACCGAAAAGGCCGGGAACGTTCTCAACTCTGGTTTAAATTCTCCTTTGCGGCAATGGCGGTATCCGTCCTTTTATTAAGCCTCTTCCTGTTTCGAGGGACAGAATCCATTGCGGAAAAAATCGCTGAAGAGATCGCCTACAATCATAATAAAAATATGCAATTGGAAATCAAGACTGCTTCCATTGATGATATCCAAAACTTTTTATCAAAAATTGACTTCACATTGATTCAATCCAAACATCTTCCAAGTGAGCATTGGGAACTTATGGGGGCACGATATTGCTCCATCCAGGGGAAGCTGGCGGTCCTGATGAAATTAAAAAATCAAAGCGATGGCAAAACTCAAACATTATATCAGGTGACCTATCCGGAGGATTTTAAGAATAATGGCCCCATGCCATTTGAAACTTATGTAAACGGGGTTCAAGTGAAACTTTGGAGAGAAAAAGGCCTTTTACTTGCTTTGGCTGGAAGCTGATCCACCGTCTTTTACCCCTGTTTCTTAGGCGGGGGTCTTCCGATAAGTGACCAATCGTATTTTGGGATTTTTATTCATGGTTTACAACAACATTTCACATTTAAAAAAATATTTTTCTGATTACAATTGCCGCGAGAAGGCTTTAAATAATAGGGGTTCCAATGAGTGAATGTAGAAAACGGGCTTTACGGGTCAAGGTAAATTTTCCTTCATGGTCCTTTGTCAGTTTTTCAATTTTCCTATGGACTGTGGCGGGGCTTTTTTTGTCAAGTTGGGTTGAGGGAAAAGAAACCTCATACTCAACAGTTCAGGAAAAGAAAAGTTTTCAAACTCTACCTCAATCCTTATCTAAAGCAGGAAATGTTCCTCCCGATTTTACCCCAAAAATGCTGGACGGAAAACAAGTCCACCTAAACGATTATAGAGGCAAATATCTCCTCATTAACGCAGTAGAAGTAACAGAGGTTTTTAATACCTCAGGCGATGAGGTTAAAACTCCGAAGGTCTCTTCACTCGATCCCGCAAGGTCAATTGCCTTCAACCCCTTCGAACCCAAACCGATCCTGCCTCAATCGGGGATCCTGGTCTTAATTTTACTTTCGTTCTCTGCAGGTATTCTAAGCTTTTTATCACCTTGTACCTTACCCATACTACCGGCCTATTTTGCGGTGACGGCACAGGCGGGCAGGGCACGGATGAGTATGATGTCGGTGGCCTTTTTTTGCGGCCTGGCGACGCGCCACCATGAGCAACACCATGCCTCTAGTCCCATGAGGTAACCCATTATATGGAAGCATGGGTAGACCGCCTTAAAACGGCTCTCAGCGCGATTCCTGGCCCACCAATAACAAAGCCCCTTCGGTCATCAACCCGAAGGGGCTTGTTTTATGCCTGACCGAGAGGAATGGCCAGGCGGGGGATTATCTGCGCCGGGGAAAGAGAGTGGT
>JADFGI010000386.1 GCA_022567815.1 Nitrospinota bacterium | reverse complement strand
TTGATGTATAGGCGTTTTAATGAAGAAAACTGTTAGGTTTTCTGGATTATAGGAGGTGCGGGATGTCTGACAAAGAAGAGATTGAAACTGGGGACCCGGATAAAGAAAATGCGGAAGTGGATTCTGATATCCTCGATGATGGCGATTATGAGGGCGAAGAGTGGCTTGGCGAGGAGGATTTTGAGGAGAAAGATGAAGCTGTCATTGAGGAAGAAATTCCATCCTATGTCGATAACGGGGATGGAACCGTCAGCGATACCCGCAATAATTTGATGTGGAAAAAGTCCGACTCCTATGAGGAGTTTGGATATGGAATCACTTGGTTTGAAGCACATGATTATTGCGAATCTGTGAATGAAAAAGAGTTTGCCGGATTTAATGATTGGCGGTTACCCAGTTTTGAAGACGCAAAATCGCTCTTCTCCTTTGACAAGTCAAATCATGATAAAGCCGGGGCGGAGATTCATATTGACCCCTATTTTGATTCCGGTCAGGGGCACAATACCTGGACGTTCGAGGAGAAGCCCGAATATCACCAGTATGCTATGAAGTTCAGTTATATTACCGGCAATGAACTTTGGGAGCACAAGGACAATGAGTATTCCCATGCCCGTCTTGTGCGCGATGATATCAAAGATGACTGGGAGCCCGAATGGCGGAAGGATACTAAAAAGTTTGGCCGGTAAAAAAAGGGAACCGCAGGCCGCGGACAAAAAACTATGGCTTAAAGGGAAACTAATGATTTCTCAAAAACCCATCGCACGTTAATATTTGGTCCAGCGGTACGCTGGAAAAACCTTCATCCTGGACGTTGGTTCGCTCGGGGTTCCGGACAAGGAAGTTATGAGTCATTACATGATATTTGGCAAAAATGATTGTCCAAATACGAAAAAAGCCAGAGAAGATTTTCTAAAACAGAGTAAATCTTTTGTCTACATCAATGTGGATAGCGACCCACAGGGCCTCGAAAAAATGTTGGAATATACTGATGGAAAATACATGGTTCCCGTAATCGTCAATGTTGATGAAGGCAACGTAGAAATCGGCTATACCGGAGACTGACCCTGCCACGCGCGGGGGAGTTTAGGGCTGACGCTCGCTTTGCTCACGAGCCCCGAAAAGCCATACATCCATTGTATGTCCATACTGGGTCCAGCGTCACGCTGGCCGCTGTTTACCAGATAACGGATGAGGAGAGATAAGGAATGAACATTTTTAATGGGGGTAGGTGATGGGTGAACAGGTTGCGGTACGTCAAGAGGAAGACACAAAACCCAAGCGCTTCGTGGAAAAAGGACCGCATGTCATTTATGACACAAAAATGAAAATATTTTGGATGAAAAAGGATTCCTGGCAGGATAAGGGGAAATTTTTCAATTGGCATGAATCGCGTGATTATTCGGATAATAAGAATATGCGCAAAATCGGCGGTTTTTCAGATTGGCGGCTGCCATCGATTGATGAAGCGGCTTCCCTGTATGCTGAGGAGTTTCAAAACATAGCCAAGGGAGGGGCTACGATTCATATCGACCCTGCTTTTCCCGAAGGCGGTTTCAAAAATATTTGGCTCATGGGCGACACCTCGACCCGTCGGCCCCGTTATGATTTTGTCGAAGGAAAGGTCACAGGCGCGGATGAGTATGCCTTTGGCGCTACTAGACTGTGTAGAAAAGAGTCCGCTATCCGGGATCATACTCGGCCCCCGGTGCGCCATTAGGGGCGCTTGGAAAAATTTAACTTGGACTATGAGCCAATTTCTTCAAATAAGAGGTTGGCGATTGCAAAAGCCAAAAAATATCAATTTTCAGAAACCCCATTAAAATTTTTTCTGGGAAATGTTGATGGATAAAACCGAAAATAAATGTGCTTTGATCGACAATGGAGATGGGACTATCTCGGATGTGAAACATGGTCTCATGTGGATGAAAAATGACACCTGGATTGAGTTGGGAAGTTTGATTACCTGGCATGATGGGCTGAAGTATTCCAAAAAATTGAATCAGGAACGTTTCGCCGGGTATGGTAACTGGCGCTTCCCAAACGCTTCAGAGGCAAAAACATTGTTTGAACGGGAAACCTCGAATATCGATGTACAGGGTAGCGAAATCCATATCGATCCCATATTTCCTTCTGGATGTGGCTTTTCTACCTGGACCAGTGAAACCAGAGGCGCAAAGGCGGCCATGGGTTTCGATTACCGGTCTGATTACGAATTCTGGCTGGCCAAAGAAAACGATGGGTTTCCCAGCGGTCTGAGGTTGGTGCGAAAAATTGGCGAGAAATCGGAAGATTCCGACATCGAAAGGTTTGTTAATAACGGAGATGGGACGGTCACTGATATTGTTGAAGGTTTGATGTGGGCGGCAAGTGATTCATATTTGGATTTGGATAAATGGCTTTCCTGGGATGAAGCCAAAAATTGGCTGAAAAGAATAAACAAAGACCGTTTTGCCAAGCACTCCGATTGGCGGATGCCCTCCAGGAAAGAAGTGCAAATGTTGTACGATCCCGGCAATCCCGTGACCGACAAATATGGTGATACCGTCTTTCTTGTCGAAGGTTTTCCGCCAGGTTGCGGCCAGACCTCTTGGACGAAAACCCTGAACAAAACAGATAGAACCGTAGTCATGCGATTCCATTTTTATAATGGCGATTACAAGTGGCACAAACAGGGTCTGCGAAGCCACGGAGTGCGCCCGGTCCGAAACATCAAGGAGTAGCTGGGCTCCACCAACGCGGGGAGGAAAATCCCACTGCGTGGGGAGGAAACTTGGGGCTGACGCTCGCTTTACCCCTAGGGGGCATGAAGGCAGAGGTCGAATATCACACGCTCACAGGCCCCTGGGAATCTCCTGAGGAAAATGTCAGGATTGAAAGTTTGGCACGAAGCGGGATTTGTGTTGCCATAAACCCATAGTTCGTCAACATCTGGTCCAGCGCTACGCTGGTCGCACGTTAATATTTGATCCAGTCCTCAGGCTGGCGGGTCAATTTTTAGAGGGTTCCTATTTTATGAGTCCCGATTCAAACGATCAAGAA
>JADFGI010000033.1 GCA_022567815.1 Nitrospinota bacterium | reverse complement strand
GTGGTTATCGCGGACCTGGATGGTTCCGTTGTGATCGACAATGATCCGGTTGATGATGGCCAGGCCCAATCCTGAGCCGCGTTTCTTGGTCGTGAAATGGGGAAGAAACAGTTTGTTCAGATCTTCAGGAGCGATTCCACTTCCGTTGTCTGAAAATTCGATCTGGATTTGCCTTTCCGGCTGATTCAACTGGGTGGTGATATTGATTTCTCCATTTTCCTCCATAGCGTCCAGGGCGTTTTCAAATAGGTTGATAAAGACCCGCCGCATCTGTTCCGCATCAACCTTGATAAGGTTGATATTCGAATCAAAGAATTTGTTAACGGTTATTTTTTTCTCATGGTCCGAATATAAAATGGAGACATCGTCGATGATTTTATGCAGGGATGCGGGTCTGGGATTGGGAGCGGGCATACGGGAGAAACGCTGAAATTCGTTCAGCATATATTTCATTCCCTCAACCTCCTGGCAGATGATGTCAATGCTTTCCTCAAAGACCCTGGCGAAATCCTCTTTATTTTCACGGTATTTCTTTCGCAACCGCTGGGTATTGAGCTGGATCGGAGTCAGCGGATTTTTGATTTCATGGGCGATGCTCTGG
This sequence comes from Nitrospinota bacterium, assembly GCA_022567815.1. GTDB lineage: Bacteria > Nitrospinota > Nitrospinia > Nitrospinales > VA-1 > JADFGI01. The sequence continues at coordinate 13,555 of JADFGI010000033.1, read as the reverse complement.
GCCACTTCTTTCCAGGCGGCAATTTTCTGGGTTTTGATCAACTGCGTCAAATCATCGAACACGATAACAAGTCCCAGGTATTTTTCGACAGGGTCTTTTAATACCTGGATATTGACTTGAAGGTTCAAATGGTCTTCACCCACTTTCAGGTCGACATGTTCTTCCATCGAACCTTTTTGCTGATCGGCCATCTGTTTTATCATTTTCCGAATGGGCTCGTGGAAGGAAGGGGTGAAAGCTTCTCTATAGCTACAGCCAAAAACTTCCTCTGCCTGAACCCCGAGTATTTTCTCGGCGGCCTTATTGAAAGTGGTGACACGGCCTTTTTTGTCCACCGAAACCACTCCGGCGCCGATATTTTCCAGGATTGTTTGAATGTAGTAATGCCTCTGCTCCAGTTCGGTGTTGGTGATTTTTAAATCTTCGTGGGCGTGCCGGATGCTTTGCTGGCTTTCGTTTAATTGATTGGTCATTTTATTGAAGGAATCCACAAGGAACCCAATCTCATCGTTTGCCAGGACGCCGATTTTGAAATTCAGGTCCCCCTCCGCGATTCGCCGGGTTCCTTCGGCCAGTTTCTGAATGGGAATGGTAATACCCCGCGCCATATAAAATCCCAGCCAGATTGCGGAAAATAAAATCAGCAACGTGATCAGGAGAAAGGTGATGTAATAACTGCCGCTGACCGGTAATTTTAATATGCTTTGCTGTTGGTAATCTTCAAAAGTGCTTCGGATGGCTTCGATTCTGCCCAGCGAGTTTTCGGGGATCGTGGTCAGAGTGATGACATAACCCCAGACCGAAACTTTTCCATCCAGAGTTTGTTTAAGCGGATCCATCACCACCAGAAACGTCCCCTGGCTGGTGGAACGAATTTCCGAAACGCCTTCGCCGCCGACGCTCTCTTTAAGCAAATCCTGATAATTGGCCTTGCTGTGAGCTGAATTATTTTCCCTGTAAACGGCAACCACGATCTGCTTTTGCTGGTCATAAACCATCAATCCTTCAAGGTCATATTCAGCCACCTTTTCTTTTGCCAGAGCCTTTAATTGGTCGCGGTTTTTTTGCAGGAAGAGATTGTCTTTTATGATGAAATCTTCGATTTTCCGGGCGCGGGTCAGGGCTCCATTCTCCAGATGGGAATAATAGTCCTGCGCTACCTCCATTGATCTTTGCAGGGTTTGCTCCACCTGCAGGTTGAACCAGCTTCCAATGCTGAGGGTGAACAGTTTGCTGGCAGTCATGAAAAGAAGGATGGATGGCACCAGGGCAAGAATCAAAAACGCGATGATGAGTTTGGTCTGGAACTTGGACCCGATGATTTTGCTCTTACGCTCATTGTACAGTTTGATCAGGTTTCTCGAAATGAGAACGATCAGGATAAAAAGCAGAATCAGGATGATGTTGAACACCGCCAGAACGGCGATATTATTTGCTATGGGAGCGGTGGTTTTTTGTTGCAGGAAATAGTTTTCAATGACGGTCAAAGCGACCAAGGCAAACGCAATAGCGGCAATGACCCGCCATGTCCGCTTTTTTTTTCTTCTTCGGATTTGCTCTTCGGAAGGTTGTGAAAACTGTCGCTTACTGATTGAAGGAGCGGATGACATGATTTAAGCCTCTGCCTTCTTTAGACTTTTTATTAAATGCTTCCGTTGAGGCGGCTTGCTCCAGGTCAAGGGTGAGGGGAGAAGTTTGCGACCAGGAGGTTTCATAATCATTGAAGGGAACAAAGAAAAACAGGTAGTTGAAAGGAAACCAAAACCGGTCTATTTCGAATTCCGCTTTAACCCGGACATAATATTTTTCTCCGGGATCCAATTGGTAAATAGGGGCGATCGGTATATTCTTGAGGGTCTGCATTAACTTTTGGTAACGGTCTTTTTTCCGGGTAATGATTTTTCGTTTGACGTTTTTTCCAACCTCAGAAAACCGATACACTTTTTTCAAGGAATCAAATTGAACGGTGTGGCTGATCTCGTTGGCCCTGACCAGGGGATCAACCCAAAAAGAGTTTTGTTTCCGTAATTCGATTTGGAAAGTGATCGTCATGGGGACGCCGCTTTCGATGGCTTCAAGGATTTTGCCCTCGATTCCACCCGTGAGAATAGCATCCATAACAACGTAATTTCCCTTGGTGGCCACTCCAACGTTGGCAACTGAAGGGCCTGCGGCAATAGCCGTGGACACAAGAACACACAAGCACAGACATATTGAAGCTGTCAGGCTCACACATATTTTGCCAAGGGCTTTTTTCTTAAAAAAAGTCGAAAGGATCAACCAGTCTCTCCTCCGGTGATTGGTTGAAAAATCATGCTTCCACGAACTAATACTACTTTGGGCATTGGGCAGGAAAGCTTTTCAGCCGCCAGTATACTCTTCTGACTTTGGATTGACAGGGTTGTATCATATACCCAAAGATATTTAGAAAAACCCCCTAATTTCCTCTACGGTACTCCTCTTTAAGAAGATTGTAAAGTCAATTAATTATAGGACTTAGCTGGGAAACAAAGGGTGAACCGCCACGCCAATCGGGGGCATTCATTTTCCGGATTGGTTTTGGAGCTCCTTCAATTCAAATAACAGATCCAATGCCCGCCGTGGTGTCAAATCGTCGGGCCTCAAGTCGTCCAGTATTTTAAGGATAGGGGAGGGATCTTCTGTGAACATCAATAACTGCCGGGGACCATCATCTGCGGGGGCGTTCTCGCGATGGGAAATTCTAGGCTGGCCCACCTCATCGAATTCGCTTTTTTCCAGATTGTCCAGGACCTCGAGAGCGCGTTTCAGTACTTTCTCCGGCAATCCTGCAAGCCTTGCGACTTGTATCCCGTAACTTTTATCGGCTCCTCCGGGGACGATTTTACGTAAAAATATGATTTCATCGTTCCATTCCTTGACCTGAACATTGAAATTTTTTACGCCCGAAAGGACCAACTCCAGTTCTGTCAGTTCGTGGTAATGGGTGGCAAAAAGGGTTTTGGGGCCGCCCTGTTCTCCGTTCAGGGCATGCAGGTATTCCACGATGGACCAGGCGATGCTGATGCCGTCGAAGGTGCTGGTTCCTCTGCCGATTTCGTCCAGAATGATGAGGCTTTTGGCTGTGGCGTTATTTAAAATATTAGCGGCTTCGTTCATTTCCACCATAAAGGTGGATTGGCCCTTTAAAAGATGATCCTGCGCCCCGACGCGCGAGAAAATCCGGTCGACAACGCCGATTTGCGCTTCGTCCGCCGGAACAAAACTGCCGATTTGGGTCATCAGGGTGATGAGGGCGACCTGCCGGAGAAAGGTTGATTTTCCGGCCATGTTGGGACCGGTGATAATCATGATCTGGTTGTCCATTGCATCCAGCAGAGTATCGTTGGGAATGAAATGGTTGAGAGGATCAATTTGTTCGACCAGCGGATGCCTGCCGTTGACCAGATTCAGGGTGGAGTCTTCACGAATGGAGGGACGGCAATAGTTGTTGCGGTGGGCGGTTTCAGCAAATGAAAACAGGGCATCGATTTCACCGATGATCCGGGCCATGTTCTGAATGCGGGGACCTTCCGTTGCTATGTCTGTGCGGATTTTCTGAAACAGGCCAAGCTCCAGTTCGGAGATTTTTTCCTCAGCCCCGGTAATTTCGATTTCATATTCTTTCAATTCAGGAGAGATGTATCGCTCGGCATTGACCAGCGATTGCTTGCGGATATATTCTTTCGGGACGCGGTCGATGTTTTTTTTGGTCACTTCAATGTAGTAGCCGTAGATTCTATTGAATCCTACTTTCAAAACGGGAATGCCGGTGCGTTCCTTTTCTTTGATTTCGAGAGCGGCAATCCAGCTTTTACCATCCCGGCTGATGGCTTTTAACCGGTCCAGTTCGCTGTCCCAGCCGGGTTTTATCAGGTGACCGTCCTTGAGGTGGACGGGGGGATCATCGACGATCTTTTCATTAATGAGCTGGAAAATATCCTTCAGATTGTCCCAATGCTCAGAATATTGGGAGGTGGTCTGGAATTGTTTCAGCAGGGAGAGAATTTCGGGGAAAGTTTCGATGGAATTTTTCAGGGCGATTAAATCCCTGGGGCTACAGATGGAAAGTGAAATTCGGCCGACCAGGCGTTCAAGATCGTGAATTTTTTGTAACTGGTCGCGCATTGCATTGCGGAGCAATGGGTTTTCCTTGAACGCGTCCACCTGGGCGAGTCGTTCTTCTATTGCAGGACGATCGACCAGAGGTTTCAAGATCCATTCTTTGATTTTCCTTGCCCCTAAAGGAGTTTGGGTCGCATCCAGTAAATCCAGCAGGGAGTTCTTTCGACTGCCTTCGCTGGACTGTATCAACTCCAGGCTCTTGATGGTCGTTTGATCCAGAAGCATAGAGTTGTGTATGTGAAATGTCGAAAGGGCGCTGATGTGGCTTAAAGTCGATTTCTGCGTTTCATGCAGGTAATGGATCAAAGCCCCGGCGGCGGAGACCGCGTATTTGAGATTCTCGCACCCGAATCCTTCCAGAGAGCTGGTTTTAAAATGAGCCAGCAATTGCCGGTGGGCCTCGCCGAACGAAAAGGTCCAGTCTTCACAGGCGTGAAGGTAAACACTCCCGTTTGTGGACAACGGAGAGTTGCTGTTAGTTTCCTCACGTCTGGATTCAGGGATCAAAATTTCTTTTGGATCGAATTTTTCCAACTCATCGCGCAAAAGCGATTCCGCCTGGTCTCCAAGAATTTCCGTGACCTTGAAGAGTCCCGTGGAAACATCGAGAGCGGCAAGGCCCAGTCCGTCTTTGCCAAAGAAAATGGAAACCAGAAAATGATTGCTTTTAGGGTCCAGGAGAGCGTCGTCCAGGACCGTTCCCGGAGTGATGATGCGGACGATTTCCCGCTGGACCAGTCCTTTGGCGAATTTGGGATCTTCGGTTTGTTCACAAAGCGCGACCTTTTTCCCGGCCTTGATGAGTTTGGAGATATAGGCATTTGCCGCATGATGAGGAATGCCGCACATCGGCGTCGCATTGGCTTTATTTTTACTGCGCGAGGTCAGGGCGATTTCAAGGATGCGGGAAGCGATCTTGGCGTCTTCATTGAACATCTCATAAAAATCCCCCATGCGAAAAAACAGGACGGCATCGGAGCATTGCTTTTTGATGTGGCGATATTGTTGCATCATCGGAGTTTCTTCTTCTGACGATACTTTGATATTTTCTCCGGTGCTCATAAGGATGAAATTATCGAGAGAGGGTTTGAAAATGCGGCAATAGACTGTCGTAAGTCGCTTGCAGGTGCTCCGGATGAACCTTGGTGTCTGCTAAAACGGGCATATAATTGGTGTCACCGATCCACCGGGGAACGATGTGCATATGAATGTGCTCGTCGAATCCCGCTCCGCCAGCTTTGCCCAGGTTCACGCCGATGTTGAACCCTTCGGGTGATTTTACGGTTCGCAGGATTTCCACGCATTTTTGGGTCAGGCGGTTGAGTTCGGTATTTTCCTTTTCATCCATTTTGGTGATACAGGACAGGTGGCGGTAGGGGGAGACCATCAGGTGACCGGTGTTGTACGGATAAACGTTCATGATGACGAAGCAGGTGTCGCCCTTATGGAGGATGAAATTTTTTTTGTCCTTATCGGCCTTCGGAAGAACGCAGAAAATACATTCGCCCGATTTGGCCTGCTCGATATATTCCATTCGCCATGGAGCCCAAACCTGTTTCATCGTCGCTATTTCCGTGGGTGAATGAGACTAAAAATTCAATAGCCGCAGGCTGAGGAAGGAGTCTTGCCGGGGAAAATCAAATCGAACAATTCCCAGGTCTTTTCTTTCATCAATTTTTCATCCTGCGGTGATCGTTCGTGATCGTAACCCAAAAGATGGAGCAGTCCATGAATGAGCAACAAAACCAGTTCCTGTTCCAGGGAAAATTGATGCTCTGCCGCTTGCCGCTCCGCCGTTTCCACAGAAATTACCACGTCTCCGAGCATATGGGAAATAGATTCGTCGCCTTCATTCTGCGGGAAGGAGAGAACATCGGTTGCGGAGTCAATTTTTCTGTGTTGCCGGTTCAAGTTTCGAATATTTGCGTCATCCACCAGCAGGATACTCAGTTCATCGTCCTGCCGGCCCAGGGTCTGCATGAATTTTTTAGCATGATCCTTCAATCTTTGGGAATCGACTTTGCAGACTTCCTGGTCATTTTGGAGTTGAACATCCATATCTCATTATTAGTCGGGTAAGCCCGCCTCGCAACGCGGGGAGGAGATGCGGGGCAGACGTTTGCTCCGCTCACGAGCCCCGAAAACCTTAGTTAGCAGAGAAAATTGTTGCCTTTTGGGCCAGCGTCACGCTGGCTACTAGCCGTAGGGGCAACTGGCAAAAGTCGTTTGGTCGAGTTAACGTATGCTGGCTTAAAAAGTATTTTCCATTCGGGTCCAGCGTCACGCTGGTCGCACGTCAATAATGGGTCCAGCCTCCAGGCTGGCCGCTTGCGGCGGTCGTTCGTTGATTGAAGATAAAAGGGAGGGGTCGTTTACTTGGCACTGCCGTTTTTATCGTAAGCCCTAATGATCTTTTTGACCAGCTCATGCCGGACGACATCTTTTTCGGTGAAGTAGGTGAATTGGATGCCCTCGATTCCCTGTAACAATTTGTCTACATGAATCAGGCCGGAATCCGTGGAGCTGGAAAGATCGATTTGGGTGACGTCTCCAGTAATCACTATTTTTGACCGGAACCCCAGCCGGGTCAAAAACATTTTCATTTGTTCGCGCGTGGAATTTTGTGCTTCATCGAGAATAATAAACGCATCGTTCAGCGTTCGCCCGCGCATATAAGCAAGCGGAGCGATTTCGATGACCCCGTCCTGAATCATCTGCCAGACCTGATTGGCCTCCATCATTTCGTTTAAAGCGTCGTATAGCGGCATCAGGTAGGGATGGATTTTCTCCGAGATGTCTCCCGGTAGAAAACCCAGTTTTTCTCCCGCTTCCACGGCAGGGCGCACCAGGACAATTTTTTTAAATCGGTTTTTGAGCAAGCCTTCCAAGGCCATCGCTACGGCCAGATAGGTTTTTCCCGTTCCCGCCGGACCGATGGCAATAACGATATCCTTTTGCTTGGCGGCTTGTATAAACTCCCTTTGAGCCTGGCCCTTGGGAGAAATGTATCCCCTGCCGGGGGCCAGGGCCACGCGTTCGGTAAAGATGGATATTAAATCAATATCGGGATCATCGGCGATCAAGCGGATGGCGAACTTGATGTCCCCATTTTGCGGTGGGTTTTTGCTCTCAAACAATTTTTGCAATTGCGCCAGAAGCCGCTGGACGGTATTTATGGAGTCGGGGGAACCGGTAACGTTGATCTGGTTTCCGCGGGCGAAGATGCGGACGTTGAACTTTTTCTCGATCAGCTTGAGATTGAGGTCATGCGTTCCGAACAGATCGGGAATCAAATCGTTGTTTTCGATTAAAATTTCTTTAGTGGCGGTGCTCAAAGGAGTTACCCTATTGTGAATAGACATGAATATTCTTTCGATATATGAACGACCCCTGCCGCCGGCAGGCGGGGTATCCTAAAAAGGTTTTCATTAAAAGCCCTGTCCAGCTAAGGGGATTATGAAACCCACTGGTGGGAATCAGGATCTTGTCCCCTGGGGCTGAATCAGGGATAAAAATTCACTCCGAGTTCTGGCGTCGGATTTAAAACTACCGAGCATGGAACTCGTCGTGGTGTAGGAACTTTGTTTTTGCACGCCGCGCATGGACATGCACATGTGCAAAGCTTCAATAACCACAGCCACCCCTTTGGGTTTTAAAATCTTTTCCAGGCATTCGGCGATTTGGCAGGTCAAACGCTCCTGCACCTGTAATCTTCTGCTGAAAGCATCGATGATCCGTGGAATTTTGCTCAATCCGATGATCTGGCCCTTGGGAAGATAGGCGACATGGCATTTCCCAAGAAAGGGCAATAAATGGTGTTCACACAAGCTGAAAATGTCGATGTCCTTGACAATGACCATTTCGTCATAATTTTCCTGGTACAGGGCGCCATTGACCAGTTCATCGATATTCGTCATGTAGCCGCTGGTCAAAAACCTCAGCGATTTTTCGACTCGCTCGGGAGTATTTTTCAATCCCTCACGAGACGGGTCTTCTCCCAGCTCCATCAGCAATTTTTCAATCAGATCTTTCACACCAATTCCCCACGGTAGACAACGTAGTTTCGTTCGGACTCGTAAAGTTTCAATTCATGCAGAGAGCCGTTTAAAATTTTTGGTTCCAGAATGTCCCAGAATTTGATCGCAATATTTTCAGCGGTGGGAATCACGCCCTGCATGAAATCAACGTCCACGTTGAAATTTTTGTGATCCACCTTGTTGACGATTTCCTGGTTGATCAGCTTTTTGAGAGTTTTTAAATCCAGCACCATTCCGGTTTCCGGGGCAATTTCTCCCCGCACGGTCACTTCGAGAACATAGTTGTGACCGTGCCCATTGGGATTGTTGCACAACCCAAAGATTTCAGCATTTTTTTCATCGGAGAATTTTGGATTGAAGAGGCGGTGGCTGGCACAGAACTCAAGCCGTCGGGTAATATAGATCATAGGTGAATTGAGGGAGGCATTAAAGATTTATTTAAGGTATTTCCTTTTGTTGTCGGTGGAATAAAAACCCGGCCCATACAAATGAAAGTTCATGCTGTTGAAACATTTATTAAGGATGCCCTGGCATTCCTCGCATTTTTCAATGGGCTTGTCGCTGACTTTTTGCAAAAACTCAAACGTCTTCTTACATTTTTCGCATTGATACTCATAAACAGGCATGATTCGTTATCTTCCAGAAATTTCCGTCCATCGGGATTTTAGTCCGGAATTCGATTTCGATTTCCCTTTCCAATGAATTTCTTTGCGTTTATTGTTTCCACGGAATATATCCAGGGTCTTGGGGATGTTTTTTTTCATTTCATCAAATCCGAATATCGACGACGGAAGGGTGAGCCCCCATTCGGGATCAAAAATTCCGATCATCATTCTGGATCGCGTCAAAACCTGAATGACCATGAATTTCTCAATTGAATATTTTTTTTGCACCTCCAGGGGCATCATATAAGTTTCATTTTCCCCTTTAGAGCCAGACCGCATGACAGCTTCTCCAGACTCCACCGGTTCCAAAAGCAGAGATTGGATGTATTGATCCAATTCCTCAGATAACTGGGTTTTTGGAAACACCACAATACCAAAGTTTTCCCCGTTTTTATAGAGCTGGTATTCGTATCCAAAGGCGGGGGATGCCCATAACCAAACGAGCAACGCCATTAAAAATGGTAACTTTTTCATAAGGCTTGGATGGTATTTCTGCCTGATTGGATTCTTGATCCTGAACATGATCTCATTGCATTCTACAGGATTTCTATGAAAAAATTTCGGTCTGGCTGAAAAAAAATGAAATCTCGAAGGCGGCGGTTTCCGGGGAGTCTGATCCGTGTGCCGAATTTTTTTCAAGATTGATGGCGAAATCCTTGCGGATGGTTCCCTCAGTGGCGTCGGCAGGGTTCGTGGCCCCCATCAGTTCTCTCCAACCTACAATGGCATTTTCTTTTTCAAGCACCATGAGGACCACCGGACCGGAAATCATATAGGTGGTCAAGTCGTTGAAGAAGGGCCGTTCCCTGTGAACATGATAAAAATTTTCCGCCTGGTTTTTTGATAAAGCGACTTTTTTCATGGCGGCGATTTTAAATTCTTTGGATTCAATACGTTCGCTGATTTTTCCGATCAAATTGCGTTCAACGGCATCCGGCTTGATGATGGCGAGGGTTCTTTCCATTTAGGGTTTTCCTTAGGTGTTTGAGTGAGTTCGGAGGTTGATAAAAAAAAAGGTATTTGAGCGGTTGAGCTCAAATACCTTTTCGGAAAAGCGTTGGGTTTATCTCATGACTATCCCTGTTTTCTTGATTACAAATCCTTCATCAAGATTATCGATCCATTTCATTTTGATGGCATTGTTTTTGGCAATATCATCGCAAATATAAACACAGATTTCGCAGGCTTTGCACCGATCTACGGAAACGTAGGCGGATTTGTCTGCGTCACTATAATTGATACAGTTGGATTCAGGGCAAAAGGTTGTACACAAAGAACAAGCTTTGGCGGAACAGATTTCCTTGTCAACTACGGCAACGTAATACATGGTTACTCCAAAAATAAAAGATATTAAACAGTGATCGTTTCCAGGTCGATTTTAATGACTTTTGCGTCTTTATGCGCCCAACCCTTGTCGATCATGTATTGATAACTGGCCTCAAGTGTTTTCATATTCGCTTCCAGGAGCTTTTGTTTTTTAGCGAACTTTTTCTCGATGGCACTGTCAAGCGCCTGGGTTCCTCCGGAAACCACGATTCCTTTTCCAACAAACCGGTCCTTAACCGACGCCGCCAGCGACATCAGATCGGGAAGTCCCAGAACCGCCGCAAGTGCGCCGCACATTGCCATGTTGGTGGCCAGTTCAGTTTTAGCAATATCGTTGGCCATTTCAGTGGCCGGAAGATAGAAGATTTTAGCGCCTTTATCAGCCATTTCCCGTTCTTCATCTTTGCTGAAAGGGATGGGAACCTTGCTGTTGATCATGATGATTCCATCCTGTTTTAATCCCGTATAAAAAGGCATGGTGTAGGATTTTCCCAGAGTGATAACGGAAGGATGAAAAATCAGGAGAATATTGGGAAAAATGATTTCCCCAATTTCATAAATAACCTCATTGGAGATCCTCACATAACTTTCTACCGGGGCGTTTCGCTTCTCAGATCCAAAGAAAGGAACGAGAGAGCTGTGCCCCCCCGAAATGACCACTCCATTACTGATAATGTGGGATGCGGTCACCACTCCCTGCCCGCCGATTCCCGCCATGCGAACATTGTAACGCTTTATAGACATATTTACCGATCTCCTTTATTTTTTAGCTTTTCTCGCTGCTTTAGCTTTTGCTTCGAGGTCTTTTAAGTATTCCTTGGCCCGGTCAGAGATGATTTCTTCAAAACCATAGCGTTCTTTTTCAAGATCAAAGGCATCTTTCATGACGTCCGCTGTGGGAATCGAGTACTCAATATTACAAGAGGTGTACGCCTGCACATAGGTTGAGCCAAACTCCCTTGCAACCAGAATTGCCCGGCGAATGGTCCTGGCGACGCGGGCGGGGTTGGTCGGAGCGAGAACGGCGATGTAGTCCAGTTTGGCAACCTTTGCCAAACCGACCATGTCCATCTTATCGTCCTTTTTACCGCGGGGAGACATTTTAAGGACCTTGCCTTTCCAGGTCATGCCGCTTTCCTGACCGCCGGTGTTACCGTACACTTCATTATCGAGCAGAACGGTTGTAAACTTTTCGTGCCGGAACCAGCTGTGCATGAGGCCCTGAAAACCAATGTCCACCAAGCCTCCATCCCCAGCGCAAACAACTACGTCTTTAAATTGATTGGGAAAGCGAATATCCAGGCCACGTTTCAATCCACTGGCGACCGCATTGGTGTCTCCATAGTTTCCATAAATAAATGGAACGGAAGCCTGGGACAGGACCAACCGGCCACAGCCTGCGGTGCCCACCACAATGGTATGTTCGGGATTGGGCATGCCAATATACATCAGGCGGATAAACAAAGTCATTGCGCATCCTGCGCACATGGGATGCTCTTCAATTATTTCTTTGAACTTTCCCATGTCGGATACTTTTTTGTTCTTTCCGTAAGGGCCATGCTCGATAAGGTCTTTATACTCGATCGGGAGAAATTCTTTTAATGCAGGGGATGGCCTTAAAGTTTCAAAAGACATGATTTTATCCTTATATATAGAAATCTATTAATTTTAGGAAATGAAAAAAAACTAAAAACAAATTATGCAAAAACTACTCAAAACAGGCCCACCCATCCAACTAACTAAAGGCGGAACCCGAAAAGCATCTGATGATTATTTTCTATGTTTTGCCAACCACTCCAAAATCATCTCCGTTGGCATGGTCATTCCGCCATACACTCTTGGGCCGTTGATAATTTCGGCATTACATTTTCCGTACAGAATGGAACAGAGTTCCTTATGCATCCAACCAGCCTGATTAAACTCAGGGACTAAGATGCGCTTGACATTTTTTAATATCTCAATGAGCTGTCTTGTCGGGAATGGGCGGATGGTTTTGATTTTAATCAAGCCAACCTTTCTGCCCTTTTCCCCTTCTTGACGCACCGCTTCACGAGATTGGGAAACGGCGGCTCCAGAGGTTACCAGAAATTCTTCTGCATCCGGGTTGATGACTTCAATGCATCCATCCAAATATTTTTCAAAATATTTGGCCGAACGTTCAACTGCGGCAAATACCTCCTGTTGCCAACTTGAGTGCATGTGATAACTGATAAAATTACTTTTCTGAATTGGGGCGTCACGTGCAAGCCTGGCGGGAGGATTTTCATTATCCATTGCAGGAACGGCAGACCGCCAACCATCCCTGGGCGGCAGTTTATAGTCCTTTGAAGTCATGGAAACCTGGCCTCTTGCATGTGTCACAAAAAATCCATCCACGGAAACGGCGCAAGGTAACGTTACATCAACCTCCTCAGATACTATGGCCGCGACCAGAGGATAGTCGTAAAAATCCTGCTGGTTTTCCGCGTGCAACAGGAGCATACCCGTATTAAGCATAAAAGACATTTCGATGTTGTCCGGCTGGATCGCCAAAGGTGTATTGATGACCCGGCACATATCCATTAAAACTATTGGGGTACGCGCACCCGGCCATGAGGCAATGGCTTCCATGCCACGCATGAGACCTGGACCTGCGGTGGCTGTGAGACAGCGAATGCCTGCGCGGGAGGCACCTGCCATAGCTGACATGACGCCAATTTCCTCTTCGCCACGGTAATAATCCTTAATGTACCCTTCGTCATAGAGGTATCCCGCTTGTTGCATCGTTTCACTCTGCGGAGTGATGGGGTAGGAAATGGCGATATCAACATTCATCCGGCGAATGGACTCGCGGGCGGCTTCACTGCCGGTTATGAATTCGGTTTTTCGGGGAAGTTCGAAGAACATCTCCATTGGATCGACCACCTTTTGTAAGTCTCCAAGGGGTACCCAGTCCGCTGGTTTACCTTCCGCTACGAAATCTAGGTTCGACATGCACGGTCTCCTGACAATTGCGTTCTATGTAAGCGACAGGCCAACGACCCGCCAAACATAAACAGTTTAGATTGATACCTTGATGATATGAAGGGACTGGTCCCTCATAGGCAAAAGCCACATTAAGATACCATCATAAAATGAGCCTTATAATATAACAAGTACCACCCCTGTCAAGCATTAACGGACTTGGGAACTTCTTTTTAGGACTTGTCATTGTCGGGCAACATTTTCTCAAGAAGCCCAAGTTCTTCAAAATATTTGAAGGCTTTTCCCAGAAATTCGTTCAGAGCTTTATCGTTGTAAAATTTCAATGTTTTATTAGCCAGTTCGGTGGTGTGGCAAACCTCGTATTTCAGGGGTTTTTCGGTCAAATATTTGATGACTTCCACCTCCCAGTGGATATTAGAT
>JADFGI010000385.1 GCA_022567815.1 Nitrospinota bacterium | reverse complement strand
ACGCTTTTTGAAGGTTATGAGCCCTGGTACGGGCCTATCCCGCAACGCTCAACAGGCGCCCTTGTCTCAGACCGTTCGGGAAAAACCACTACCTATGCGAGCCTCGCTATGGTCGATAGGGGCGAGCTTTTTGTCGACGCCGGCACGCGGGTATATACTGGAATGATAATCGGCGAGAGGAACCGGAACGGGGACCTCACTGTAAATTCTTCGATTAAACTCAACAATGGAGATTTTTCTGCGACTTCCAGTAGTGGTGATTTTACTTTGGCGAGCAACACCTCAATCTCTACCCCAGCGAAAATCATTATAACGGCAAATAATATTACTAATAATGGAACCCTCAGCGCTGGTGGGACCATAAATTTGAATGGGACGATTACAAACCTTCCCCTTGACACCACGCTACAGCAGGGAGAGGATGCGGCCAATATTTTCCAAGATGATTTTGCAAAAACTGGCAATGGCCCGCCTCCGCCGGGATGCTGATTTTCCCTGAGAATTAATTTCAAAAAATAATTCCCCGTTTTCTTCCCATAACCACCTTCAAAGTACATTATCAATACTTTTTATCATGTACACTGAATCCATAAAGATTACTTGTCTTCAGGTATTTGCTAATTAATGCCTTGTGGGTTAAGGTAAAAGGCTCTTCTATATTTAAAAACTGTTGATAAAAAATGATTCTCAATACAAAAACAAAAGACGATTCTCATAAATTTGATTGCCTAAAATTTGAAAAAGAATTTAGCAACCTTCTTTACCTGAAAGATCTGGATCAAAGAATAGCCGAACAACCTTCATTGATAAAATCCTTTGAGGATGGCCTTGAAGTCATCCTTTCCGACTCCTACGCGGAGGGCGAGTTTGCTCACGATCCACGTTTCGCTGAACCCAATAGTGACGGGCGATGGGTTGGTCGACAACCCAAAAAGTGGTCAGCCAATCCGGTTCGAACCAATTCACCAAATGGCCAGCTTTTTTTGCACCGGATTTTGTATCGGATCAACCGCTTAAAACTGTTCTGGTACGATGATTTGGACAATTATGCCAATGAAGATTCCATCTACCTTTTTAAAGTTCGCAACCAGATTGAATCGGCCTGGCAGGCTTGGGAATCAGAACAATTGGATTATGAATCGCTGGCGTCCGTGAATGTAGAGAAAGGTTTGAGGGATCGCGTTGCAAGAGATCTGGAACCTGATGATTCGCCTGAGGATTTATTTTTTCGTGATGAGATGACGGAAACGGGGTATCGCCGGCTTTTGGCCATTGCTTCCCTGGATGGACTGGTGGAAGCGAGTCAACTGTCGCGGGTTTTAGGCGGCGCGGCTAATGAAATTCAATCCATGGTCACGCGGATTTTTCTGGAAGAGTATGGAGGCGGTCAGTTGCGCCGGAAGCATTCAACTTTTTTTTCCTCCATGCTGAATGAGTTTGGGATGAACTCCAAACCGGAAGCCTATTTTGACCTTGTCCCCTGGGAGGTTCTGGCGAATATCAACCACAGCTTTTTCCTTTGCGATAGAAACCGGCATTTTTTGCGTTATATGGGCGGCCTGCTTTATACCGAAGTTTCCGTTCCCGCCTCCTTTATCAATTTTCGCCAGGCCGGGGAGCGCCTGGGTTTAAGTGGTAATGCTATCGATTACTGGGATTTGCATATCAAGGAAGACAAAAAGCACGGCCAGTGGATGCTGGACGACGTTGCGTTGCCGTTGGCGGAGCGTTACAGGGAAAATGCCTGGGAAATTCTTTGGGGATATGACCAACAACGGTTTTTCAGCGCCAGGGCGGGGCGAGCTGTTGCGAAGTCCGTAAAGGAAGCCGAAAGCGATTGCACGATGGAATCTTTCATCAACCAATTATCGGTCAAATAAATTTTTTCCCTTATTCGCCTTAAGGTCTGGATATGCCGGCTAACAGCGGTCTTCGTTCAATATTCATAATATTCTGGGTCATCGGCTCCATTTTTTGGATTTTATTAGGAGCGTTGGATGGCAATTTTACCCGCAGTTTGATTTATATTGGAATCGGATGGTTCATTATTCTTACCTATATCAGCGTTAAGGATTCGTACGATCAAAAGAAATAGTTAATTAATATGACCTGAAGCCCAACTGGCCTAATGCGTAAGCTAAGGACTCCACAAAATCCCCGATGAATCATCAGACAGTCCACTTTCGACCAGAAGCGGGCATTCATTTTTTATATAAAGACTTATTTGATGAAAGTTATATTGAAAATTTGTGATCGCGTATAAGTCTCTAATGTTCCAGATTATTTGATACCAATAATTTTGTAACTCCCCTCGGTATTTAAGGTCACAACAATGTCCCTGTAGCTCTTATTTTCCCAGTACCACCCATGGGAGCCCTCAAAGGACGCGGTGAAAGAACCACGCACGTTGTTGACTGTGCTAACGGTATAGCTTTCAAAATAACCGGTAGTATCGCCCTGTGGTTCCCCATGAAAATCAAAAAAAATAAATGATGCTTTTTATACATTATCAATGTAAAACTAAACATTTAAAATCAATTTTATTTCTTGATACAAGAAAAAAAAATGCTATGAAGAAACCGAGAAACTAAATTCAGATGAAATTGGTCTATGATCAGACGCAGGATATTTCTTATAAGTGTCGAAGGCAATCGATAAACTACAAAATTGTATAATTGATTAAAGCTGGAGTATCACATATTAATGGTTTCATTGAATTAGGCACTTAAGCAATAATATTTTTCTTTCATAAAGTATTAATTAACTCGATACGTGATTAATCTACACATACTTGCAAAATTATTAACAGGAAAATTACCGGAAGAAGGTAATATGTCATTCTTAATGAGAATAGAAGATGAATTTGTAGTCAATTCACCTCCTTATGAAGAAGTGATAGATACTGGAGAAACGTTATTCCGCGATTCCTTAACTTGGAAATATCTACAACTTGTTGATTTGCCATATGGAGGTTCTATCATTTCGTCGCTAATATCACAAATATATAACACTAGATGGAAAGGTAGTCTTGCATTTGATACAGAAGCTATTTGGAAAGCTT
>JADFGI010000384.1 GCA_022567815.1 Nitrospinota bacterium | reverse complement strand
TTTCAACTGAATAGTCTTGCAGAAATAGCTGGCGAATTTTGCCAGGCCGCTTCCCAGATTGGGCGTGCTCAGGGTGATGACGCTTGTCACCGGAACCACTTTTATCAGGTGTTTGTGGCGGCTCAATATGAATTCGCGCACCACCAATCCCCCCATGCTGTGCGCGACGAATTCAAGGGATTTGTATTTTCCCGTTTCCAGAAGTTTGTTTAGGGTCAACTCCAGGTTCTTGGCGATTTCACTGATAATTAAAGTGGGGCCGCATTCGCTTTTATAACCAAAAGAAAGAACGTCGGCGTTTTGAAAGGAGGGGTCCTTTGCAAGCTCCTCTGGCCAGAAAAAATTTGGGTCGGCATCTTTATAGGTCCAGGTGCCTCTGGGGTTGCCGTTCACACCGTGGATGAAGACGATCAGCTTGTCAGAATTTGGGTTTTGGAAAAAAGGTGGGTTGCCCGGTAAAACAGGATTAGCCTGAAGGGTGGAGGTGGGGAAAATGCAAATGAAGATCAGCATCCAGAGAGATGCTGCTCTCCATATCAGGGATGAACCGGAACGTAACCGTTTCAACATGAATCCGCCATTAGATGTTCCACGGGAGTTGGTCGGGAATCATAGCATATAACTTTCTTAACAAAGCGCCCCACTACGTGGGGAGGAAGAGTGGGCTCCGTTCGCTATGCTCACGAGCCCCGAAAGCCATAAATCCATCGACCGTTATATCTGATCCAGCGGCTACGCTGGTCGCATGTTAATATTGGGTCCAGCGTCACGCTGGCTGGAGGCGGGGTCGTTCATCAATAACTCAGATACCGCCTGTTTTTTTATTTCATTAAAAGATCTTTCAATAGTTTTAAGGAAGTTTGTCGGCTGATATCGGCGATGGATTCCGTTAATGGAATATTTTTAGGGCACGCTTCCACACAGGCCTGGGCGTTGCCACAGTCTGCGATGCCACCTTTTCCCATGACCGCGTCCAACCGCTCATCCGCATTCATGGCCCCTGTTGGGTGCAGGTTGAATAACCGTACCTGGCTGAATGCCGCCGCTCCCAGAAAGTCATTGTCTTTGGTATATTGGGGACAGGCTTCGAGGCAACACCCACAGGACATACATTCTGAAAGGGTGTACCGCGTGGCCCGGACGCTGTCCGGCATGATGGGTCCCTCGCCTAAATCCTGACTGCCGTCAATATCCACCCACGCCTTGACTTTTTTTAACGCACGGAACATCCGGTTGCGGTCCACCAGCAGGTCCCGCACTACCGGAAACTTGGACATTGGTTCCAGCACGATGGGTTTCTCTATCTGGTCCACCAGGGCGGTGCATGCCTGGCGGATACGCCCATTGATTATCATGGTGCAGGAACCGCAAACCTCCTCAAGACAACTGCAATCCCAAACGATCGGGTTGACCACCTGGTTATTGGCTGTGGACGGAGATTTCTGAATATCCTGCAGGCAGGATATTACATTGGACAAGGGCTGGTAAGGAATTTCAAATTCCTGCCAGTAAGGTTTCGACCGGGGATTGTCCTGCCGCTTTATTTTGAGTTTAATGGTTTCCTGGCTCATAGGTTGACTCAATCGTATTTTCGGGGACGGGGAGTAATTAATGAGGTATTCACGTCCGCATAAGTGATATTGGGTTGATTGTCTTCAAATTGGGCGATAGAAGTTTTCAACCATTTTTTATTGTTTGCCTCGAACCGTTTCATATAGTCCAGATGCGATTTCGGAAAGGCGGCGTCTGAAACCTCGCCAAAGTTTTGTTGTTCCTGGTAGTCGATATACTCCTGCGGATCAAAATCGGAAGGTTGCTTCAAATCAAAATCCGGCTTGAAGTGGGCGCCACGGAATTCGTCCCGCATCAAAGCGCCCTTGGTGATAATTTTGGACAACTGAATCATGCAATAGAGCTGATTGATAAAACTGGGAGTGGGATTGGCCCAATCGTTGCTATCCACGCATTTGACGTCCTTGAATCTCGTCTCAATATCGCTGATGCTGTGAAAAGCTTTTTCCAGGGTTTTGTTGTCCCGTACGATCAACACGTTTGCCATCATCATTTCGCCCAAATCCCGATGCAGTTCGTAGGGGTTTTCACTGCCGTTCATTTTGCTGATGGATTTGAACCGTTCAGTCCAGTAGGATTTAGCATCGCTAAAAATGCTGGATGGGATGTCTTCAACTGATTTAGAAAGATTTTCCGCGTAACTCAAAACTCCGGGTCCCATCATCAATCCTGTATAAATACAGCTGAGGAGGGAATTGGCGCCCAGGCGGTTGGCTCCGTGGTAATGGCAATCGGCCTCGCCAGCCGCGTACAGCCCAGGAATAGATGTCATTTGATTTCGCGGGGATTTGGGTTCGATCATGCCCTCCGAATTCGTTTCGTAATCGGTCCACAGGCCTCCCATGGAATAATGGACGGCGGGGAAGATTTTCATTGGAGTCACCATGGGGTCGTCGCCGGTGAACTTTTTATAAATATCGAGGATGCCTCCCAGGCGGTCTTGCAGAAACTCTTTGGATTTATGCGTGAGGTCGAGGTAGACCATGGATTGTCCGCCTATCCCCAGGTTTTGATTAAAAACAACATCGTAAATTTCTCTGCAAGCGACGTCACGGGGAACCAGGTTGCCGAATAGCGGAAACTTTTCTTCGAGGAAGTAGTAGCGCTCCATTTCCGGGATTTTCAGGGGATCGCGGTTATCGCCGGGTTTTTTGGGAACCCAGATGCGGCCGCCTTCTCCGCGGGCCGATTCACTCATCAGGCGAAGCTTGTCGCGACCGGGAATGGCGGTGGGGTGGATCTGGATAAACTCGCCGTTGGCATATTTTGCTCCCTGCATATAGGCCATGGTTGCGGCGGCGCCGGTATTGACGGTTGAGGCGGTGGAACCGGCATACACCTGGCTCGGACCTCCTGTGGCGAGGATCACCGCATCGCCATCCAACGTAAAAATCTCGTTGGTTCTGAGGTTGTGGATGATGGCGCCCCGGCAAATTCCCTGGGAGTCGAGGACTGCGCCCAGGTATTCGTGCCACACCATTTTTTGCACCAGCCCG
>JADFGI010000383.1 GCA_022567815.1 Nitrospinota bacterium | reverse complement strand
ACATGAATTTAAAAAGGACAGAGGCCCCACTATTTAACAAGGTTTATCCCCGTGCCCGTTCCGGTGGTGGTTATCATTGGCAGAGCCAATGTAGGAAAATCCACCCTTTTCAATAAGCTCATCCAAAAAAGAAACTCTATTGTCAACGATACGCCCGGCGTGACCAGGGATCGCCTGTTTGGGCACGCTGAGTTGCAGGGCCGCCCTGCCATCGTGATCGATACAGGGGGGATTGATTTGGACAGTACGAATGAGATCGAGGTTCAGATCAGGGAGCAGGTGGTTGTCGCTGAAGAAGAAGCCGATTTCATTATTATAGTGGTTGATAAACAACAGGGGCTCACTGCTTACGACCGCGATATTATCCAACAAGTAAGAAAATCCGGGAAACCATTGTTTTTGGCTGTCAATAAAGTGGATCAACCTTCCCACGAAAAGGAAATTGGTGAATTTTTCCAAATGGGAATCGAGGCTACCTATCCCATATCAGCAGAGCACGGTCTGGGTTTGTCGGAACTCATTGAAGATCTGGTCAAAGAATTTCCTCCCGAATCTCTCGACGCGGAACCGGCGCCAGAAGCCATCAAAGTTGCCATTGTGGGCAAGCCGAATGCGGGTAAATCTTCTTTGATCAACAAATTATTGCACTCCGAAAGATGCATTGTTTCTTCGATTCCCGGGACCACTCGAGATGCCGTTGATACTTATTTTCAGTATCAGGGGAAAGACATTGTCTTTATCGATACGGCAGGCATCCGCAGGAAAGGCAGAACCCGAAATGTGCTTGATAAGTTTAGCGTTATTATGGCCTTGAAAGCGCTGGACCGATGCGATATCGCGGTTCTGGTTTTGGATGGGTACGATGGAGTGTCGGAACAGGACGCCACCATTGCCGGGTATGCCTTTGACAGAGGAAAAGGATGTATTATAGTAGCCAATAAATGGGATTTGGTGAAAGAGCCGAGAAAATCATTTCCGAAATTTGAAGAACAGGTGCGGCAGAAACTTCGGTTTTTGGAGTTTGCCCCTTTATTGACGGTTTCCGCCAAAACCGGGCAGGGTTTGAATAAATTGCTTTCAAGCATCGGTAAAGTGTATCGGGAATATTCAAAAAATATTTCCACAGGCAGGTTGAACGATTGTTTCGAGCGGGCAATCATGAAAAATCCGATGAGCAGTTACCGGGGCAAATTTTTGAAATTGTTGTACACCACGCAAGTCAAGAATTGCCCTCCCACGTTCAGATGTTTTATTAATTATCCACAAGGAGTTCATTTTTCATACAAGCGGTATCTGACCAATAGTTTGCGTAAAGTGTTTGGATTTTCTGGAACCCCTGTCCGTTTGCTGTTTTCGGGCCGAAATAAGGGTGATTGAAATCGTGGCTGGAAAGAAAAAAATTAAAATTACCAGCGGGCGCAACTACCGGGTTCTGGAAGGTGAAGGAATTGAGACCGTGGCTTTCGGATGCCCGCCGGGAATGGTCAAGGATTTTGCCCGGCAGAAGAAAAAATTACCACACCATTTTGTGATTCCCTTCCGCACCTTTGTGAGCGGAAGGGATAATTTTGATTTTGAATTTATCATTTACAGCTTTCTCTTTGGCGGAATTAAAAGAGAAAAAATTACAGTTTACTGCAGCAAGGATCAGGAAATCCGTTTTAAGAATATCCTGAATGAAACGCTTTTTGGTCCCCGCTTCAAATACCTTCTTCAGGCGCAGTTCAGGAATACTTTTCAGCAAGCCAGATTCACTCCCCCGGAGTTAAAAAAGCTCGATTCGTTTATAACTAAAGTCGCAGGCGATAAAAAATTGTTTCGCCAATTTGACGACCTGCTGAAATCTCACTCCAGCGACAAGACTATTTTCCAAAAAACTCATGAAAGTTTTGCGGCCATTGTCAAAAAGCACAAGTGGTTGGAGGGGAAAAAGATTCCTCGCCTGGCAAGCGTTCTTGCCCGGCAATATATTGTTTGTGCGCAATTAAAAAAAGAAATTGATTTATTTTCCCTTTCCGATGAAGAGGGGCGTGAAAAATTTATAAATAACCTCATCGATTTTCGCCAGTTCGAAAAAGAAAAACCGATCCTGATCCCAGGAATCGACAAAAGACTAAAAATTCAGATCGTCCAGAGGCGTCCCTCGGCATTTGACATATTTTGCAATAAAGAAAAAGTGGGCATGGTGGATATCAGCCATTTGGACCCACCTGATCCATTGCCGGAATATGATTTGGTCGAGAAACCCTTTATGGGAGTGACTTTTATTGGAGTGGGCTCCGGGTTTGCGGGCAAAAGAAGGAACAGCAGCCTCATTGTTTGGTCGGAAGGAAAGGGGATTATGGTCGATGCGGTTCCCGACAGTGTTCGTTTGGCCCTGCGCCTTGGAATCGTGGAGAGCGACATTCTTTATGTTTTCCTGACGCATGTCCATTCGGACCATGATACCGGGTTGGCCGAGATGATTCTTTCCGGTAAACGTCTCAGAGTCATTTCTACCAGGGTAATATTTGAAAGTTTCTTAAGGAAAATGGAGGCAGTGACCTATTTTCCCATCGAGGTCCTTGAGGAATTTATTGATTTTTTTGAGGTGGAAGCCAATAAACCGGCTAAATTTCCGGGATTCGATAATACGGTTTTTACGTTTGATTATTCCCTGCACTCTATACCTGCCGGGCGCTTTACCTTGGCTTATAAAGATAAATCGGGCAAAGAAACCATTATCAGTCATTCCGGGGATACAAAGTTTGATCTGGCTGAAATCAACGAATGGTATCGACAGGGATTTTTTTCCCGGCAACGGTATGAGGCGCTTCTTGGGTTTATATGGGACGCCGATCTTATCATTCATGATGTCGGCGGCGGGAAGCTTCATACAAAACTGCAATCCCTTGAGCATATTGAAGAATCCGTGGCCAAGAAAATGGTTCTCGTTCACCAGCATTACGATCCCGAACCTCATCGCAAGTTTCGATTCGCAGTTGAGGGGGAAACAATTACTTTGATTCCGCAAGGCCACCCGACCGCGAAGAAATTTAGAGCCAGAGGCCGCCCCCTCGTTACTCAAAAAATATTACAAGAGCCGGTCCTGCCTG
>JADFGI010000382.1 GCA_022567815.1 Nitrospinota bacterium | reverse complement strand
AACCCAGAAGAGAGATTTGTTTCATAGTTATATTTTGGAGGGTCCGGTTATAAAAAAAGGCGGTGATACATATAAAGCACAGGCCCGGCAAACAGCAAACTATCGACGCGGTCCAGAAACCCGCCATGACCCGGAAACAGCCTGCTGGAATCTTTGACTCCAGCGGTGCGTTTTAATATTGATTCCGCAAAATCTCCGAGTTGGCCGATGGTACCGCAAATGAGAGCCGCAAGCAAACAATGCCATATAGAAGTCTCTTGCAAAAACCAAAAGCCGGCGATCAGTCCGCCGCCCAGGCTCCCCGCCAAGCCAAATATGCAACCTACAATGGTTTTCCCTGGGCTTATGGTGGGGGCGATGAGACGGCGTCCGAACGTCCTGCCTCCATAATAGGCCGCGCTGTCGCCTATCCAGATAATGAGGAACAAAAACAACACCCAGTGGCTGCCATCCGGTAGATCATAGATCAATAAAAAATAACCTGAAAGGCCCGCAACATACAGGATGCCCAAAAAGGAATAAGAAATTTGATCTAGCGCGGTTTTGATATTTTGATCCTTGAGCATCCAGGCGGAACATAGGGCGATCAGGCAAACGGCCCCCCATTCGAGAAGGTATTGGCCATTAAATTGAAAACAGAAGAGGAGGAGAAGACTCAAACATCCGGCAACGACCGGATACCCTGCGATACCCATCTTGTCGGTCATGGAAAAAAATTCGTAGATTCCCGCCAGGACGACTCCGGCAATCAGGGCAAAAAACAGCCACCCCGGTCCATACAGGGTGATGCCTACAATCAGGGGAATGGCGATGGCCCCGCTCAATATGCGTGTCAAGAGGCGATTCTCCTCAGGCTGAGAAAAAATAATCCCCGCCGTGAGCAGGGAAATGGAGAAAATAAAATGAACGACCAGCCTGTGGGCTGGCTCCTCCGCGGAGGGCGAGTTTGCTCACGCGCCTGGCCAAATATAAATCCTGTATTTGCGAGGGGCTACAAGTGGCGTGACCGTTAAAATAGTCCCAAGTTTTACCCTTTCAAGGAGGCATGAAGGTTATTGTGGAAATATCACACGTGCCCAATAGGGGTAGATCCAGGCCTTCTGGGTTGCTTCGTCGCTAACGCTCCTCGCAAAGACGAACAAATGGTTTCCCTGCAAAGCAGAATTCAGTCAACCATAAACTCACCGCACGTCAATATTGGGTCCAGCGTGACGCTGGCCCGCGTTGCGGGGTTACGCCTTAACGATTTGTTCCTGAATCAGGCCGAATCGTCTTTCCCGTTTTTGAAAATCGATGAGCGCTTCCAACAAATCGTTTTCGGAGAAGTCCGGCCATAAGACGGGCGTGTAGTGAAGCTCGGTGTAGGCGATCTGGTACAAAAGAAAATTGCTGATCCGCAATTCTCCGCTGGTACGGATTAAAAGGTCCGGATCGGGAAGCGGGTGGGAGGAAAGAAAACTTGCGAACAGCGAGGAATCAATTTCATCAACTTGCAGATACCCGGCCTTCACGTTTTCAGCGATTTTTTTTACCGCCTCGATAATCTCCTGACGACCGCCGTAGCTCAACGCCAGAGTCAGAACCATGCCGTCATTTTCCCCGGTAACTTCCTCGGCGTTGCGGATGATTTTTTGAATGCCTTTGGGAAGATCGTCGATCTGTCCGATGGTGTTGAACCGGATGTTCTCTTTTTGCATCCGGGTGAGTTCTTTCTTCAAATAAAAATCCAGGATTTTCATGAGAGCGTTGATTTCAATATTCGGGCGATTCCAGTTTTCGTCGGAAAAGGCGTACAAGGTGAGCGCTTCGATATTGAGGTCCCGGCACAAGGTCACAATCCGGTCTACTGCTTTGACCCCTTGCCGATGCCCTTCAACGCGGGGCAGGCAATTTTTCTTCGCCCATCGCCCATTGCCATCCATGATGATGGCGATGTGCTGTGGCAATCGGCTTAAGTCGATCCGTTCCTGTAATTTCAGATCCATCAACGGCAACCTCCCCTATTAATCAGCCAGGGCCAGGGGGTCGGCAAGACGGGATTTATCGACTCTTGAGCCGTCCGTTTTCCAGCAAAAATAGCAGGAAATGATTTGTCAAGTCTCCAAAACATCTTTTTCTTTTTCTTGAACCGTTTTATCTACTTGCACGATTTGATTATCAGTGATTTTCTGCATTTTATCGGTGTATTTATGACTCTCGTCCTCGGAAATTTCGTGCTTTTTCTCTTGCGCCTTGACTTTGTCATTGAACTCCCGGCGGATGTTGCGGATGGCCACCCGGCATTCTTCAGCGTACTTTTTAACTATCTTCACCAATTGTTGGCGTCTTTCCTGGGTCAGAGGGGGAATATGCAGACGGACCATTTTGCCGTCGTTATTTGGGGTCAGTCCCAAATCAGAAGCCTGCAGGGCTTTTTCGATATCTTTAAGAATAGAGACATCCCACGGTTGAATGGTGATGGTACTGCTGTCTGGAACCCCAAGAGTCGCCGCCTGACTCAAAGGAGTCGGGGTTCCGTAATAATCTACTTTTACTCCTTCCAATATTGCCAGGGAGGCCTGCCCGGTTCTCAGCTTGGCCAGCTCGGTACGAAGGTGGTCCATGGAGTAGCCCATTTTGGCCTCACAATCTTTTAAAAGTTTTTCCATGACAATTACACTCCTACCGTGGTGCCGATATTTTCTCCCATCAAAACGCGCTTGATACTGCCTTTTTTGCGGAAATTGAAAATAATCATTGGCAATTTGTTGTCCATGCAAAGGGAGATAGACGCAGAGTCCATCACCTTTAACCCTTTTTGCAGAACCTCAATATAAGACAATTTGTTATATTTTGTAGCCGTCTTATCTTTCATCGGGTCGGCGGTATAGACCCCATCCACCTTGGTGCCTTTGAAAATCACTTCCGCACCGATTTCCATCGCCCTGAGGGAAGCGGCGGTGTCGGTCGTGAAATAAGGATTCCCCGTTCCCCCCGCGAAAATAATCACCCGTCCTTTTTCCAGATGGCGGATGGCGCGACGGCGCACGTAAGGTTCCGCGAGCTGATGAATTTCAATAGCCGTTTGTACGCGGGTGGGAATTCCTTTGGCTTCCAGCGCAT
>JADFGI010000381.1 GCA_022567815.1 Nitrospinota bacterium | reverse complement strand
AATAAAAAAGCCGTTCACCACGCATTACAAAACCCAGATAAACTTATTAAAAAAATTTTTCTGAATAGCATTGAATTTTATTTTCCTATTGCATATTACGTTTACCCCCCCAGCTTTCTTCGCCTGAGTCAACACCCTGTGATGACCAGAGTTTTAAAAGATTGCAGTACGATTGAAATAATTCAAAGTTTATACTTTTTTCTTCTATGGATTTTTGCTATTTTGGGAATAGGATATTCAATATATAGTAGGAGTAAAACCAAAGGCTTGATTATCCTGCTAGGAGTCATTTTTATAATCATAGCTCCCTATCTCCCTTTCCTTGTTTTTATCAAGCATTCTCGATACACCTTTGCCACGCTTCCTTTTCTATCTTTACTTTCGGCCTCAGGAATTCTTGTGGTTATGGACAGATTTAGGAAGGAAAGGAGGGTCTAGGTTTTGACTTTTTTCAATCGCAATTTTAAACTATAGCGGCGATGGATGGGATTCGACCTTAAAACGCCCGCTCAATAAGAATGACTTTTAAATATAAATAAGGGATCTAAATTACGGCGTGGCATTAAACAGTGTAACAATTTGAACAAAAATAAAAATAGGATGGAAAGAAAGTCCTGGCTTACGAGTAAAGTTGGCAACTTCCTTCTTTTTAACCGTAAAAACGACTTCAACCCCTACCCAAAATAAAATCCAAATGAACTTGAAAAATTACATCGCCCTGGCAAGGCCGGATCACTGGGTCAAAAACATCTTCATCCTCCCTGGAACATTGGTCGCCTGGATTTATTCGACGCAGTCCCACGATGACCTGCTTTGGCGCTTGTTCATTTGTCTTGCGGCGGCCTGTCTCATTGCGTCCGCTAATTACACCATCAACGAGTGGCTGGACCGATCCTTCGACAAATATCATCCACTGAAAAAAAACCGTCCTTCAGTGGCTCAGAATATACAAGGCAAATATGTCGTAGTTCAGTACATCATCCTTTCCGTAACAGGACTGTATCTTGGGCACCTTTTATCCATTGAATTTGAACTGGTCCTGTTATTTTTTCTGTTCATGGGCATCGTTTACAACGTAAAACCCCTTCGATCGAAAGATAAGGTTTTCATAGATGTTTTATCTGAATCCATCAATAATCCCATTCGTCTCCTGCTGGGCTGGTTTGTCGTCACCAATTACACCTTCCCCCCGTCCAGCCTTTTGATGGGCTACTGGTTTGGCGGCGCTTATTTGATGAACGTCAAACGTCTCGCCGAATACCGCTTTATAGGGGACCCCAAGCAAGCGGGTCTCTACCGGCGTTCATTCAAGGTTTATAATGAGGAATTGCTAACCATAGCCTCGATTTTTTACGCCATGACATCCGCCCTGTTCCTGGGAATTTTCTTGGTCAGATACAGAATCGAACTGATATTGGTTTTCCCCTTTTTAAGTTTGTTATTCGCCTGGTACTTTAAAATCGGATTGAGAAAATATTCCGCCGCCATGAATCCGGAACACCTCTATAAGGAAAAAAAGTTCATGGTCTACGTCATTCTATTGACAGTTATCTTCATCTCACTACTATTTGTGGATATCCCTGGATTAAATTTTTTCCTTCGAAAGCGTTTTCCAGAATTATAATTGATAATACAAAGTATGACAGGGTTGGATAAAGAAATAAAAGCCGTCATTTTTGACCTCGATGGAACTCTTTACAATCAGAGCAAGCTCCGCAAGTTGATGCTTAAGGAGATATTGCTTTATTTTGCCTTTCGCCCCCACAAAATCAGGGATTTGAGAATCATCTCCACCTTTCGTAAACTAAGAGAAAAAAATTTCGACAAACCAACCGATAACCTTCAGGAAGACGAATATCTTTGGACAGCGGAGGCGGTTGGTTGTGACCAGCAATCCGTTCGCCGGACCATCGAGGAATGGATATACAACCGTCCTCTTAAATATATGCTGGAATGCCGACAGACTGGTTTGGCGGATTTCATGGATTTTTTACAATCTAAAAGTTTCAAGACGGGAGTTTTTTCCGACTATCCCGCGCAAACAAAACTCCAAGCCCTCAACCTGAAAGTACAGCACATCGTGTGCGCTACAGATAAAGACGTGAACCAGCTAAAACCCGACCCAAAAGGATTGCAACTAATTTGTCAGCGCATGGGAGAATCCCCGCAAACCTGTTTATTTATTGGCGACCGGATGGAGCGTGATGGCGAATGCGCTCAAAGACTGGGCATGCCGTTTTTAATTCTCAATAAGGAGAAAAGTCAGGAAAATCATTTCTTTCGCGACTATGCGGAATTGATGGAATTATTTAAAGAAACTTTTGACCAGAAGTAAAGAAATCGAATCCCAAAAATTCCAGAAAACCTCTTTTTCTCGGCAAATCCTTTCCCCTTGTATTTCCCCGATTTTACCAGATTTTTAAATCTCAAAATGGTCTGGTTTTTTGGAGTATGTCATGGTCTTCTGTACATTAAAAAAAGGTCATTCAATTAAAACCAGCCAATGGTACCCCCCCTCCATTTTTTTCATGCAGTAACGGTAACCCAATGTTTTATTGGCAGTTTTTTGGATTTTTTTACCAAAATTCCTCTAAAACTTAATTTTTTGGGTTGACTGCGAGTATGACAGACAAGGAAAAGGTTATTCAGGCGATATTTGATGCAATCGATGAAGTCAATTCGGCTTTACCCGGGGATCAACAATTGGAAAAGTCTGAAGATGAGGTTTTATATGGTCAATCTGGAAAATTGGACTCTTTGGGATTTGTGAATTTAATCGTTACCATTGAGGAAGCAATTACCAATGCATTTGACGTGGTATGCACATTGGCGGACGAAAAAGCATTTTCACTGAAAAACAGCCCTTTTAGAACGGTTGCCACTCTTGCAAATTTTATCGAATCGAATTTAAACGAAAATGCAGAAAAATAACGATCAAACCATTCTAATCTCCGGTACCAGCAAAGGAATAGGGAGATATCTGGCCGAATATTATCTGGATGCAGGTTATCTGGTCGTCGGGTGTAGCCGAAGTCCATCGGATCTTAAAAATGAAAAATATCAACACTGTTGCTTGGATATTTCCGATGAACCGGCTGTCAG
>JADFGI010000032.1 GCA_022567815.1 Nitrospinota bacterium | reverse complement strand
ATTCACATGGAAGCGCATGAACACTTTCATCGGGAGGGATACGATATTCATTGCCGTCTGCCTTTAACTTTTTCCCACGCGGCTCTGGGGGGGGAAATCGAAATTCCATTATTGGATGAGGATAAAACAAAAATTATTTCCATCAAGCCTGGGGTGCAATCAGGAGAAACGTTAAGGATTGCCGGTGGGGGAATTCCTCACTTGCGGGGTCATGGCCGTGGCGATCAGATGGTTCACCTGAGTGTGGTGACGCCAAAACATTTGAACAAACAGCAAAAGAAACTCTTAAAGGAACTTGCCGAATTGGACGGCACCCCCATCAAAGATACTCTTAAAGGTTTCTTCCAAAAATTAATGCCTTAACGGCCAGACCAGAAAATTTGTAATCGCAACTATAACGCACAAAAAAAGCCGACCTGAAAATCAGGTCGGCTTTTCCTGTTAAACCGTTCAATTAGCCACAGGTTATGCTGAGAGTAGTCGTGCCTGTGTTGGTAATCCTTACTTCACCGCTGATATCCCCAATGGAATCGCCACGGCTGAAGTTGCTTTGGGGTTTTAAAGTAACAGATTTTTTTCCCATGGAATGTTTGTTCGCCATACCAACTTTTCTCTCACCTTTAAAGCCATGATCTTCGCCAGGTCCCAAGGAGATGGCACTGGTAATGTAGGTGGAGGATTGCCAAATCACGGCATTGCCGTTTGTCCTGTCACCTGCACTACTAGTTCCATCGACAGCCAAAGTGATAGATTTTGCATTGTTACAGCTGGTTGATTGACCCGGAGCAATTTTCCCGGCAAAAGCTGAAGCCGCAAAGCAAAAAATAGAAACTGCTACAATTAAAACAAGTGCGAGTTTTTTCATGAGTTTGATCCTCCCTTACCCTGGTTTAAAAAAGGTCTACACTAAACTGAATTCAACAATTTATTTGAAAGATGTCTTGGGCCGAGCCACCCCCTCTCAATTCTTTAACATCTTAATTTTTCGCTTATTCAGAACTAAACCCAAAATCAGGTATTGATTGACACGTTAATAGCCTGAGTGTCCGAAACCTTCTCTAGACTCTAGGATGGGTAAATTATACTTAGGAATCAGCCCATGTCAATATATTTTTCCTATTAATATAGGGTTTATCCTACTGCTTTTGCAGGTAAAATTCCTATAGGGTCTTACCTCTCAACCTCGTACAGCAAATTGTCTATTGAGTTGAATAAAATGAGTTGAATAAAAAGAGGGTTGCAAAAAGAATTCATTTTATTTCATTGCAGATGATTTATAATATATAAAGCATTATGATTCAATGAGTATCCTGATTATTGCCAAACCCAAAGAACAGGCGGGAATCTCTTTTTTCTCAAAATGCATTCCTTCTTCCACACTCAAACTTAAGAAAATCCAATGATGAAGTTGGCCCCAGCAAACTCACGTTGGCAAAAATTTACAGCTTTTCTCTTGGGAGGGAACCCTAAAAAGCGGTTCAAAAAATTTATTTTCCTCATCCTTTTAGGACTGATTACCAGTTATCTTACAATCAGGGCGGGAGTTCGGCTGACACCTGAAAATTTCAAGGATTTTGTGGTGTCCCTGGGAATCGCGGGACCTATCATTTACATTTCGGTTTTCATTATACGGCCCTTATTCCTGATTCCCTCGATTGCCTTGTTTATAGGTGGAGGGCTTGCTTTTGGTCCCATTTGGGGGCCGCTGTATGCTTCGGTAGGGGCGGCGATGGGCGGTACCGTTGGGTTCTGGATTGCCCGCAAACTGGGTCATGATTTTGTTAAGAGCAAACTTAAATTCGGCGCCGACGTCATTGAAAACACGAAATTCAATTTTTCGGTCGTTTGGCTATTGAGCCTGATTCCCGTGATGCCGGTCACGGTAATAAATTATGGGGCTGGATTGTCCCCCATGAAATTCAAAAATTATATTGTCGCCCATGTTCTGGGGTTGACTCCCCGCGCCTTCGCTTACGGATTTTTTGGCAGTACGCTATTGGAAGTCGGATCCCCAAGGTTTCGCTGGGCCATGTTGATTTTAATCCTGCTGGGCGGAATAACGGTATTTTACCGTTTGAGGAAGGGAAAATTTTTTTCCAGCGTCAGTAAGGTGTTTCTGGATTAAAATATTTCCTGCGGGTGGCCCAATTTTATTGTTCCACTGTCTCATCCTTTAGAACCGATCCATCGGGAATCAGCAGGGGTTTATTCTTCAGGGCTGTCAACTTTATCTTACCTTTCAATTGAACATCCTCGCCAAATCGGACGTCTCCATCTACCTCCAGAGAATCCAGTTCCAGCAGACCGGGGACGGAAGAAATTCGGTCCTGATAATCCTGCAGATCAGCGAAATGGCTGCCAAGCTTGACCGAGGGCAGTCCCGCTTGTTTCCTATCTGGATTGCGGGTCAGATGCCCCTGGTTTAGAACAAACAAATCCGATTGCACCAGTAGCAGGTCGTCTGTTTTTTTCACAGGCAAAAAACGGTCCCTGGATACGATCAATCCGACCGCACCCGGAAAACACTCCACCGCTGATCCAATGGCGGTTTCAAACTGTAAAATGTTTTTACCAGAAACCGATTTACGGTTGATGATCACATTCAAATCCAAAGGCCCTTTTTCCAATTGCGCCCGTAAATGACGAAGGTTGATCCAAATATTATTGGTATTGAAAACTTTAAATTTTCGTTGACTGCAAAATTCTTCCTTATGTTCTTCAGGGACGCTGGCAATTTCCAGTAATTTGACCTTGTTTCCTTCCTGGTAAATTGTCCCGCCCTTCACATCGGCCAGTGTCTTGGGTGTCATTTCGATCATGAAAGGAATATCATTTTGCAGAATATGATGCAAAATACCCGGATCAATCACCGCCCCCAGATTGTCGGCATTGGCAACGAACATCACCTCCCTGCCCTCTTCCAGCAAATTATCGAGAATACCCATCTCGAAAATGCAGGAATAAAAATCGCCGTGTCCCGGCGGATACCACGCACCAAGGCCAAACTCGTCTTCCGATAGCGGTTGGCAGGAGCCTTCAAGCAGGCGGGGAAACATGTTTTGCCGGAAAGTTTTTATTTTCAAATGGCCGTGATACTTTTCAATGACCTTTTGTGTTTCCTCGTGCGTGTAAAAACTGTTCATCAGAATTAACGGGATGGTAACGTCGAATTTCCTTTGGGCTTCACACAACTGATCGACAATGAGGTCCAGAAATGATTTGCCGTCCCGCACGATAATAGTCGATTTAGGCGATTGGCACCCCATGCTCGTCCCCAGTCCGCCGTTTAGTTTGCACACAGCGACTTTGGAAAGACTCTGTTGAATCGCTTTACTATCGGGAATTTTTAACGTCGCGTAGGGAACCAAAAATTTTTCATCCGGGGTCCGCACGGTGTCCCAATCATCGATTCTTGAGGGTCCTTCGCAAAACTTTTTGTACAACCGGAGAAAATTCTCCTGAGCGCGGTCGTCCAGGTGGAGATTAGAAAGCGCTTTCTGTATATTTATCCTGCTCATGTGTAAGTATCCCCAATAAAGTGTTGTGCTAATATATAAAAATATTGGCAATTTAAACCAGCATCAACAGGTATCATGATTTTTCCCCAATCGTTTGACTCATGCTCGTGCTAAAGAAAAATATCTATGAAAACTTTGGGACCGATTCACTGATCCCCTCATCCAATCCAAATCTGGACCCTTATAATTTCATTTTTAAAACCCTGGTTTCCGACCGCGACCTTTTCCCGGGCCTGGGGCAAATTGACTCTGAGGAAGGCAACCAACGCTTTAATATATTTTTCCCCAACGCGTCCCGATTTGGAACTATAAAAATAGTAAACATGATTTCCAAACGGTTGCTGGAGAGCCTGGTGATTCCCGACAAATGGTATCAATTGAATGCTTATCATTTTTGTTACTTGTACGACAGTCTTTATGGTTTTACCGAGGAATACAGTTATGAAAGCCCGGAACAACGGATAAGCATGTTCCCCGAATTGGACGGCAAATCCATCGATTTAAATGATTTCATGGATAATTACTTTCTGGATACTTCCTTTCTCATTGACCCGGATCGATTCAACAATATGAATGCCCAGGAAAAAAAAGACCTGGGTTTAACCGACCCTTGTTTATTTGGAGTGATCAATCGGCTGGTCCCGGCTGAAGAAGAAATCAGCCTCGAGGAAATTGATAATCCGTACCAATGAAATGGAGACCCCGCCACGCGGGGGGCCAATTTTAAGGCTACGCTCGCTGTGCTCGCCAGCCCAAATAACCCTCATTCCCGCCATCGCGAGCCGCCATCGGTGGCGTGGCGATCCAGGGTTTCTGGATTGCTTGGCTTTGCTAGCAATGACGTTTGCACGAAGAAAGATTTGGTCAGTCATAAACCCATCGCACGTTAACACTGGGTCCAGCTCCTACGTTGGTCGTCTGTCAATATTGCCCCCACGGCGAGTGGTGCACGGCGTGAGCAAGTTCGCCCTCCGCGAAGGAGCCCGCGATGCGGGGGGAAAGATTTTTGAAATTTACAAAGTAAAGGCTTAAAATAAGTATCTATTGATACTGGCCCTTTTCGCAGAACCGTCAAAACCATGTTGATCTTCAAGAATAACATTTACGACCCAAAAGAAACTGGATTTGCCGGGTTTTCCAAATCTCCCGACCCAGATTATAATTCCTGGTTCGACCCAAAGCATTTTATTGAAACAGCCTTATCCGAAGAGGGTGAGATTATTTCCTTCATCGAAAAACAACCGCAGGAATACTGGGATGAAGACACTCGGAAATTTTACCCCAGGGCGGGTCAAATCGGGAGCATGGACATTCTTCAAAAATTATTAAAAATCCTCCAAAAAGGGTTGGCAAACAAAGACGCCTGGTACCACATGAACACCTATCATTTTTGTTTTCTTTACGATGTTCTGGCCCGCCACGCCTTCAACTACAATCACGATAATCGGGTAGAACGTTTGAATACCCTTCCCGAACTTAAAGGAAAACCTCTCCAAACTGAACTATTTATCAGGAATTACTTCTACAATACCGTGTTCCTTTTGGATGAAGATAATTTTGATTCCCTTTCCAGAGAAGAGAAGTTAAAACGCGGATTCGATTGCCCCTGCCAGTTCGGGGTTATCCACGGGCTGATTCCCACCGGAGAAGAAATGTCTCTCAAAGAATCCAGAGACTATCCATATTCAATTTACGTTTAATGGAACCACAGATGAACACAGATAAACACAGATGGATATTTGTGGTGGTTATTCCGGTCTGCTGTCTGCTGTCTCCGGTCTCCCTTTTTTTTCACCGCCCTTAACCCGGAGGCGATTTTTGCAGAAAGTTCTTACCGCGGCAGAAATGCAAGCCATAGATCGGCACGCCATTGAGGAATGCGGTATTCCCGGCATGATCCTCATGGAAAACGCGGGCCGGGAATCTGTTGAAACTTTAAAAAGAAAATTTCCCGATCTGGCCTCCAAAAAAATCGTGGTTTTTGCCGGTAAGGGAAACAACGGCGGCGACGGTTTTGTGATGGCCCGCCACCTGCTGAATATGGGGACAGACGTATGGGTCCTTCTGCTTGGAAAAACAGGGGAATTAAAAGCCGACGCGAAGATAAACGCAGAGATCGCGCAAAAAATCGGGGTAAAAATAAATGAGGTCGACGCGGGTAATTTTAAATCATTCGACCACCGGCTTCGCCATTGCGATCTCGTCATCGACGCCATTTTTGGCACGGGATTATCCAAACCCGCCACAGGTTTTTATGCGGAAGTTTTCGAGAAAATAAACCATCTGCAAAAATTCGTCGTTTCCGTGGACATCCCCTCCGGGGTGGACTCTGATTCCGGATGCCTGATCGGGCCACATGTTCAGGCCGATCTCACACTGGCATTGGCCATGCTGAAGCGGAGCCATGCAACCTTTCCTTCCGCCGGGGTCATGGGAGATATTGAAGTGATCGATATCAGCATCCCGCAAAAAGCGATAGCATCCCAATCTATTACGGTCGAGATGGTGGAACCTGAAGACATCGTCTCCTGGTTTTCCAAAAGACCCAGCCATTCGCACAAGGGAGATTTTGGACATGTGCTGGTCATTGCCGGGTCGCTGGGCAAGGGAGGAGCGGCAGGGCTCACAGCTTTGGGAGCACTGCGGGCCGGATGCGGCCTGGTCACGCTGGCCATCCCGGAAAGTTGCCAGAAGGCCCTTGAGTTTCATCCCCTTGAGGTGATGACGGTCCCCCTCCCTGAGACAACAAATGGTACGCTGTCCCTTCGAGCAAAAGACCCGCTATTGAAAATTCTGCAGGGAAAGTCAGCAGTGGCTGTCGGACCGGGAATTTCAACCGATCCGGAAACCGTCCACTTGTTGCGGGAGTTCCTGCCTACGGTGGAAGTTCCTCTGGTCATAGACGCCGATGCGGTGAACTGTTTGGCCAAAAGCGGTGATCTGAAAATTTTAAATTTTTCCGACGCCATCCTGACACCTCATCCAAAGGAGATGTCCCGGATATCCGGTTGGAGCACTGAGGAAATTCAGGCAAACAGAATCGAATCCGCTTCCCGGTTCGCCGGAGAAAACGGCCTCACTCTGGTTCTTAAAGGAGCCCGAACAATCATCGCCTTCCCGGACGGATCGGTAGTTATCAATTCAACAGGAAACCCCGGAATGGCGACTGCCGGCTCTGGTGATGTTTTAACGGGAGTCATTGCAGGCCTTATCGGTCAGGGACTCAAAACCCGGTCAGCAGTCATTGCCGGGGTCTATCTGCATGGTTTGGCGGGCGATATTTATGCCAAAGAAAAAGGGTCGGAAACCAGTTTGACCGCAGGAGATCTGCTGGATAATTTCCCCGAAAGCCTGAAAAGGGTTCTGCCCAGATGAGATGTTATTAAAACCCAACCGTGGGTTTTATTCCCCGTGGCTGGCCACGGCTTTTAAATGAAAACTTTTTTCGGATACCCCATCTGCTTGCGGCGGTGTGGTTCATTATGGGCTCTCTCACAACCAAATCTCCTGAAGAAACGCTGATTTTTGGAGAAAACTTCGGCAAATGTCTTAAACCCGGCGATATAGTACTTTTGTTTGGCGACCTGGGGGCCGGCAAAACAACCCTCACCCAGGGCATCTGCAAAGGCTTGGGCCTCCCTGTTGGAGAATACATCCGTAGCCCCACCTTCACCCTGATAAACGAATATCTGGGAAAAATTCCGATCTATCATATAGACCTATACCGGATGGAAAGCCTGGCGGAAATTGAATCCCTGGGTCTCGAAGAGGTTCTTTTTGGAACCGGGGTTTCTATCGTAGAATGGTCTGAAAAACTGTTCCCTATTGATAACAACCCCTCCCCAATACTGGGGATTGACGAGAGAATCGAAGTTCGGATCACCTATGAGGATGAATCCCGGCGGTCTTTTTGCGTTCAACCCGTCCATATGGAGGCCCGATCATTTCCTGATTTTTCTTTACAATGATTCCGGCTTGTGTCATCCTTTTAATCTTGGTATGCCAATTGCATATTTCCATAATTAATTATTTTTCAATTGATTAATGGTCAACAAAGTCCGTAAAATACTCCTGATTTTGGTATTCGGCATCGTTGGGTTATCCGGTTACTATCTTTTTGTAAAGAGCAATGCTCCTGTTGAAAAGATTGTGCTGAAAGCTTTGGCCGCCGGAATAGATATCGAGATAGAGAACTTCAAAATCGTGCACGAAGTGAGCGAAGGAGAGAAATGGATATTAACGGCTGACCTCGCCCAGATCGATCAGGAGAAGGATTTGACCCTGCTGACTAACGTGGAGCTGATTATAAGGCAGGAGAATAAGCAGAAACTCTGGGTGGTTGCAGACTCCGGCAGTATTCAAAATGGAAACAAGGACATTCAATTGGAAGGAAATGTGAAAATGATTGGATCTTCTAGCATGGTTTCTCAAAGAGTTGGTAAAAATAAACCGGAAGGTGAACAATAACCTAATTGCATCCAACTCATGCCTGGCCATAAACAAATATTTTACATTGTTATTCTTTTCCTGATATTTGGGTTCATGATCCCTGAATTCGTGTCTTCACAGGGTCTTCTGGAGAAAGGCGCGGATGAGGATAAAGATAAACCTGTTGAAATCACTGCAGAGAGGATGCGTTCTTTAGATGGAGGGAAAAAGATTATTTTTTCCGGCAACGTTATTGCGACCTGGGGAGAATTAACCATCAACTCGGATATTTTGGAAATTTATAATTCCAAGGAAACCAAAAGTCAAACCGATGAGATTGTCGCCATCGGCAATGTCATCATCACCAAGAAAAATAAGCGTGCCAAGGGCGACCGGGCGGTATATCTGGATAAATTACAGAAAATTATTCTTACTGGAAAACCATACGCAACGGCTTGGGAAGACAAAAATATAATTGAAGGCAAGGAAATGATATTCCTTCTGGAACAGGATCGGTTCGTTGTCAATCATAGGGTCCGAATGAAACTATTCCCCAAAAAAAAACAAACCCAGACTCAAAAAAAAACCGATAAGGGAAGCAAAAATAAAGTCTGGGTCGACGCAAAGAAGTAATTTACCTCTAAAAAGATTAAAATATAGAAGTGTCAGGTTTAAGAACCATAAAATTAGTCAAGTCCTATCGTAAACGCCAAGTCGTTAAAGAAGTTACGATCAATGTTGAACGTGGAGAAACGGTTGGGTTACTGGGACCTAACGGAGCGGGGAAAACCACCACTTTTTACATGGTGGTTGGTCTCACCCGACCGGAAAAAGGTCAGGTTCTGCTGAATGATGAAGATGTGACGCATTACCCCATGCATTTACGGGCCAACAAGGGAATGAGTTACCTTCCGCAGGAACCATCGGTTTTTCGGAAATTGACGGTAGAGGAGAATATCATCGCCGTCTTGGAAACTCAGAACATGTCCAGTTTTGACAGGAAAAAACGCGCCCGGTCATTGCTCAGGGAACTTAATATTCTCCACATCAAGGATGCAAAAGCCTACACCCTCTCCGGTGGAGAACGAAGGAGAGTCGAAATCAGCCGGGCATTGGCGACTTCGCCGAAATTCATACTGCTGGATGAACCGTTTGCGGGTATTGATCCTATTGCGGTGGCGGATATTCAATCTATCATCTCCCACCTGAAAGACCGGGGGATCGGGGTGTTGATTACGGACCACAACGTGAGAGAGACATTGAGCATCACGGACCGTGCATATATCATCAACGAGGGCGAGATCATCGCTTCGGGACTGCCTTCCGAAGTGGCGCAAGACGAAAAAGTGAAACGGATTTATCTAGGCACTCAATTTTCCTTATAGGGCGGAGCTGAACCTTATGGCGATGGAATTACGACTGAGTTTGAAATTAGGCCAAAAGCTGGTGATGACTCCCATGCTTCAACAAGCCATCAAGTTACTGCCAATGGCCAGGCTGGAACTCGCTCAAATGGTGAGGCAGGAAATTACGGAAAACCCTGTTTTGGAAGAATTGCTGGAAGAGGAGGAGGAGGAAGAATTTAAACTCGATTCCGATGAGAAAAATCCGGAGAAGGAAGCTTCTGAACCCTTTAATGAATCGGCAAAAGATGAATCTCCTCCCGACCCGGAAATAGACTGGGAAAGCCACTTCCAGAACAATATCGACCAGGGAAGCTCTATAGAAAATTACGCGGAAAAACCCCCAATTGAGGCCACTTATAAAAAAGATCCTTCCCTGCACGATCACTTGCAATGGCAACTGGGCCTTACGGTAAACTCCGAGTTGGAAAATTTTATAGGCCAGTGCATTATCGGCAACATTCAAAATGACGGGTACCTATGTGCCAACCTTGAGGAAATTGCCGAAATCGCTGAGGCTCCCGAAGATGAAGTCCTCAAAGTTTTAAAAATAATCCAGAGTTTTGAGCCCCTGGGCGTAGCCTCTCGGTGTCTGAAAGAGTGTTTGATGATCCAGGCCCAGGCCCTGCCTGAACGAAACCATCTGGTGGAAACCCTGATCGAATCCTATCTGGACCAGTTGGAGGAAAGATATTTCCATAAAATCGCATCAAAACTAAAGATCAATGTAGAAAAAATCCTGGAGGCCGTTAAACAGATTCGTGAATTTTGTCCCAAACCCGGATCATCCTATAACAGCGAAGGCATCGACTATGTCACTCCCGACCTGACTGTGGTTAAGACAGAAGAGGGGTACGATATCGCTTTAAATGACGAAGGAGTACCAAAACTCAGGATCAACCCGTTTTATCAAAACCTGTTGAACAAGACTCAGGAAGGGCAAACCAAAGAATACCTTGAAAACAAATACCGCTCGGCCTTGTGGTTGATCAAAAGTATCGATCAGCGCCGTCAAACCATTTTCAAGGTAGGCAAAAGCATCATCAAATTACAAGAAGAGTTTCTCGATAAGGGACTGGCCTATCTCAAGCCCATGGTTTTAAAAGACGTGGCTCGCGACATCGAAATGCATGAATCCACGGTGAGCCGAATAACAACCAACAAATACATAGACACCCCCCAGGGAATATTCGAGCTTAAATTCTTTTTCCATAGCGGAATACAATCCTATATGGGCACTAATCTTTCCTCGGTACGAGTCCGGAATATGATAAAAGAGGTCGTTGCCGAAGAGGACCCGAAAAATCCATTGACCGATGACGAGATGGTCCAGGCCCTCATGCGCAAAAACGCAAAAATAGCGCGAAGGACCATTACAAAATACCGAAAAGAGTTAAACATCCCCCCAGCCAGTAAAAGAAAAAAAATATTTTGACTCCACGCCTTTTACTTGCTTAAATCCTCATCACCACCTATGTATATTTAGGTCCTGTCTTAAAGTTTTATTTTCGTTTATCAGGAGTGAACCCATGAAATTGACTGTTACCGGAAGAAACATTGAAATCACGGAAGCCATCAACGATCATTTGGATCGTAAGATGCAAAAAACCATTAATGAACTTGGTGAAAAATCCGATGTCCATGTCGCGCTTTCCGTCGAGAAGCATCGGCACTTTGCTGAAATTACCGTTAAAACGAAAGGGTTTACCGTCCACAGTGAAGAAGAAACCAATGACCTGTATACGGCAATGGATAATGCACTGGTCAAAATTGAAAAACAATTACGAAAGCATAAGGAACGGGCGAAAGATTTAAGGATAAAACAAGCCTCCGCCGAAAAAAACAAATTACAAAATTAAATCAGCAACCGCATTCACTTCTAAATAAATAAAACCCGTCTCATGAAAATAAGCGAGATTCTTAAAAAGGATTTCATCATTGCTGATTTATCAGGAAAGGTCAAAGCCGACGTTCTTTCAGAATTGACAAGTTTTCTGGAAGCCAAGGGTGCTATTAAAAACAAAGAAACTCTCCACTCCGCGCTCATAGATCGAGAAAAATTAGGCAGTACCGGGATTGGCGAAAATGTTGCCATTCCGCATGCGAAATCGGAAGAAATCGACCAGATACTGACCCTGTTTGGACGATCCACTGAAGGAATAGAGTTCGACTCCCTGGATAAAAAGCCTGTTCATTTTGTCTGCCTCGTAGTTGCGCCCGCCCATTCGACGGGTCACCATTTGAAGGCTCTGGCGCGAATTGCCCGGCTTCTGAAAAATCAGGCTCTGCGGGAAAATATCTTGAAGTCTCAGGACGAAAAGGAAATTTATTCCCATCTTCTGGATGAGGACGCTAAGTTTATATAAATTTGACCAAGGCCAGTTATTTTGCCTTCCTGCTAAAGTACCACTGGCCTCAGCGATGGATTATTAATAAAGGTATTTAAGTGCTTAAAGGAAACTCATTATCCAAGGGCGTGGCGATCGGGAAAATATATCTTCTTGATAGCTCCAAATTCTGCATTATCAAGCAAAAACTGGATGCAGAAAAAGTGGACGATGAAATAATGCGCTTCCGGCAAGCCATTGAAAAATCCAAAAAACAAATGCAGGAGATCAAAAAACGGGCCAGCAAAGTGGGGGACAAATACGCGGTTATCCTGGATACTTACACCCTTCTGCTGGAAGACGAAGTCATCGTCAATGACACCATTGAAAATATCAAAAACAATAAATTAAATGCCGAATGGGCTTTGACTGAAACCCTTGACAAGTTCACAAAGCTCTTCAACAACATGAACGATGATTACCTTAAAGCTAAGAAAGACGACCTTGACCTGGTGGTCCACGGAATCATCCGGAACCTGATCGGCCATAGTCAGGAAAAACTTTCCGAAATAGACGAACCCGTTATTCTGGTGGCTCACGCCTTAAGCCCGTCTGATACCATAGCGATGCCGAAAAACCTGGTGTTGGGGATGATAACAGAGGTAGGCGGCAAAACATCCCATGTCGCCATTTTCGCATCCGCTTTGGGAATACCTTTGATAGGTGGGATCAAGGAACTGACCGCTCAGGTAAATACGGGAGAACATATAATTATCGATGCCATCGACGGTTATGTCGTCACCAATCCCTCAGAGGAACAACTCAAGCACTACCGGAAAAAACAGGAAAATTACCGTAGCTATGAACAGAAACTTTTAGAAAACATCCATCAACCGGCAAAAACACTCGATGGAACTCACGTCAAACTCATGGCCAATATTGAATCGCCGGATGAACTTAAATCCCTGAGAAAATTCGGCGCGGAAGGAGTCGGACTTTACCGGACAGAGTATCTCTACCTCATGGCGAAAACTCCTCCCACCGAAAATGAGTTGTACGAAAACTTTAAAAAAGTGGCCCAGGAGATGGAACCGTTACCGGTTGTCATTAGAACCCTGGACATTGGCATGGATAAACAACTTCAGGATATGAATGAGGAACCCGAGAATAATCCCGCATTGGGCCTCAGGGGAATCCGCATGTCGCTATCCAATCCCGGACTCTTTACCCATCAACTAAAAGCCATACTGCGTGCGAGCATGTATGGAGATATCAGGATTCTCTACCCCATGATCTCGGCCGTGGAAGAATTCATCGAAGCCAATGAACTACTGGAACATGCCAAGGACCATCTGAAAAAACAGCAAATCCCCTTCAAGGAAGATATCTCCGTAGGGGCCATGATCGAAACTCCGGCGGCGGCGATTTGCGTCGATCATTTGCTGGAAGCCGCCGATTTCGTAAGTGTCGGAACCAATGA
Source organism: Nitrospinota bacterium (assembly GCA_022567815.1). Taxonomy (GTDB): domain Bacteria; phylum Nitrospinota; class Nitrospinia; order Nitrospinales; family VA-1; genus JADFGI01. The sequence goes on along the minus strand of JADFGI010000032.1, from coordinate 1,197 downwards.
CTTGATCCAATACCTTCTCGCCGTTGACCGCACCAATGAAAGTGTGGCGTCGTTGTACCAGCCTTTTCATCCCGCAGTTCTAAAATCGTTAAAAGGAATCTTCAAGGCCGGTAGGGATTCGGGAAAAGAAGTATCCATTTGCGGGGAAATGGGTGGGGACCCCCTGGCAACGATTGTCCTTTTAGGCTTGGGTTTTCAGGGTGAACTGAGCATGGAAGCTCATTCTATTCCCAAAGTAAAAAAAGTTATCCGCAAAATCAGCCTGGAAGAGGCGAAACAAATGGCGGACCATGCACTGAGTCTCTCATCCACCGAAGAAATCAATAATTTTATATTATCGGAAATGCAAGCAAGATTTCCTTCTGATTTTGACCGTGACACGACTTTTGGGGAAAAGTTGTTCCCGGTAGAAAATAATTCTAATTAGTACCTGCCAGCCTGGGGGCTAGCCCCGGAATGTACGTACAATAAATTTATGGCTGACTGTGAATCCTGCTTTACCCCTCCGTGGCATTAAGGCTATGGTAAATATCACAAGTTCCGAATATTTGGTCCAGCGCTGAGCTGATCCGTGTAGCAGGGTCACATATCCTTCAATCCAAGAGGACATATAATGAATAAAGGTGAATTCCTTTTTACATCCGAATCGGTATCAGAAGGCCACCCGGATAAAGTCGCAGACCAAATTTCAGACGCCATCCTGGATGCATTACTTGCCAACGATCCCAATTGCCGAGTGGCTTGCGAAACGATGGTGACCACGGGGTATGCAGTCGTGGCGGGTGAAATATCCACCAATTGCTATATTGAAGTTCCCAAAGTTGTCCGCAATACCATCCAGGATATCGGTTATACCCATTCCAATATGGGGTTCGATTTTGAAACCTGCGGCGTCCTTGTTTCGTTTGACCAGCAATCAAGGGACATCGCCCAAGGGGTGGATCGGAAAAAATCCGAGCAGGGAGCGGGCGATCAGGGAATGATGTTTGGCTACGCTTCCAATGAGACGAAAGAACTGATGCCCATGCCGATCATGTACGCCCACAAACTGGTGCGAAAACTGGCTGAACTGCGAAAGAAAGGAACCCTCCCCTATTTGCGGCCAGACAGTAAGTCACAGGTATCCGTCCGTTATATAAATCATAAACCGATAGGAATTGAAACAGTGGTTATTTCCAGCCAGCATGATTCCGAGGT
>JADFGI010000380.1 GCA_022567815.1 Nitrospinota bacterium | reverse complement strand
ATCTCGGCGACCACCGACCCATCGGCATTGTTGATTCTGGATACCCTTTCAACAAATTCGATTCCGTGATATGGGTCTTTGTTACCTTGTGAAAAAACACGGTTGATTCGCATAAAAGGGCTCTCCAGAGAATATGATTACTTTGGTGGTTAACCACCGGGCAATTATGAGTGACTTAAACTATGACAGATAGTGTATGAACGGAGGGTTCGCTTCCTTCCCATTGAAGGGACGGGACAATTCCTACAGGCATTTGATTTTTAAGCACAAAACACTATATTTAGTGTTTAAAAAAAGAACTATATACTCCATATTGTGGTTGGTCAATAAAATTCTTCGACAATTTTTCAGGCCTTTTGGAACTCCAATATCTAAAAGGGTCTGAGGGAAATAATATTATTCCAACCTTATAGCGAAAGTAAAGCGAAAACTTAAAATAAAAACATCCCTGGACTGATATTCTTATTAATCAATTTTAGGGAAAGATGTTTCGGAGCAAGGAAGGGATTTTAAACCTTTAGTTTTCAATCAACTCGATCTGAACCCTGCCGACAAACTCCATCAGCTTGAGTTGGTCTTCCTTACCCCCTTCGGAAAGCTTGATATGAGTGGCGTCCACGGTGTCCTGTCCAAACGTGGGATCGAGAGCCCGCCACTCGCCCACATACACTTCCGGCCAGGCGTGGTACAGGAACCCCTGGAATTGGGGCGAATAAACCAGGCCGTTCACGATCTTGGTGGGGATTCCCGCCGCCCTCGCCAAAGCGGTAAACAAATAGGTATGGGACTGGCATTCGCCCTTTCGCGTCCTCAACGCATTGAGAGCGCTCACGCTGTCAACCATCTCTTTTTTCAGGTTGCTAAACACCCAAAGGTTGATTTGCTTAGAGGCCTTCCAAGCGTCTTTGGTTTCGCCTACCAGTTCCTTGGCCAAAGTACGTATCAGCGGATGTTTGGATTGCACTTCGGCTGTGTCTTCCAGAAACTCCGGCCTGGCAAATCCGGACACCGGTCGCGCCACGGGCCGGGCCACTTCCCCAGACTCGGAGTTCACCAGCAACACGGAAGAGTAGGTCCCGTCTGCTGATTTTTCCGACCGCAAAACTTTTTGCCGATGGTCCTGGGGGATCAAGTCCGGAGACCGCATCTTCGACAGTTTCATTTTCATCCGGCGCTTTTTCCCCGGATGGGGAATATCCCTGCCGGGTTTCACCAGGCTAAAAGTGATCAGACTGCTCACCGTCATCGCCTCGTCACCCAGATCCAGGGCGATATGTTCCGGCTCCTTGCGCGATTCAAATCCATTTGCCGTCATCTCCTTCATCACCGTGCCGTTGGCCGTCACCCACAGGGTCGATTCCATTCCCGCCACCTGATGATAGATCACGAACGTATCCACCGCCTTGCCTTCATACTTAAAGGATTCCTTGCGCAGGATTTTGTATTCCATATCCACCAGCATCTGGAACGCTTCCATGAAGATAGGAAACTTGCCTTTCTTCCCGACTTGCAATCCATCGCGGACGATGTTCAGCAAAAACGTCGATGCCGGAGCGACGTTCGGGGGAAAGGCGATGGATTTGGTTTTATCGAATCCAAGCCCGACCACTCGATAGACCAGTTTCCCGTTTTCTATATGACCGTCCACCTTCTGCCTCTGCCCCAGAATCTCCTGAACCAGTGAAAAGTCCTTCAAACGCAGGTCCGGGGTCAGGTGGGTGACCTGATTGAAGGTCGTGGACTGGTCGACGCCCCCGCTTTTCAACCGGAAGAACACTTTGGAATTGATGGTGATCCCGGTTACGGTGACGTTCATTTTGGCGAAGCTGAATCCCAGTTTCTTGCCCTTGAAATAGGTTCCCATCCACTCGCTGGTTTCGCCCAACGGAAACGGAGTCGCAGGCGATTCCTTGGCAAACGTGGCAAGCGGCCAGATCAGGCAAAGAATTATAAATAAAGTGAGCGGGGTTATTTTTTGTTTGAGTTTCATGTCTATTAGCGTAGCACAGGATTGAAAAATAAGGGCCTGTAAACCACACTCCATGTGCGGCCAAAATGAAAACGATTGATAATCCGGTAATTTTATTGGACAGGATCAACAGGATGGACAGGATAAACCTGAAACCCTTGTTAACCGCAGGACGCAGAGAAAATTGTTGGTAAATTAAATTTGAATTATGAGATTATGGCTTCAAATATTTGATTACTAATAAACCTTTAGGTCTTTTTATGGTAACAAAACCTAAATTCATTTTGGTTCCGGACACAAATATTTTATGGAAAAAGGACAAAAATAGTGTTGCGAATCAGGAATTTGAAGATTTTTGGAAAGAAGTTTCCTCAAATTATCTAATTGAGTTGGTAATCCCAGAAGTGGTTGAAGGTGAGTTGATTTTTCAACATTATTCATCGGCAATTAATCGGTTGGGAAAATTAAAGGATAATTTAAGTGAGCTAAACTCTATAGCCGAAAAGAAATATCGCTTTAGACCAAAAAAGGAAGATTTAAAAAAGGGGGTTGAAAAAAAGTTTAAAAAATGGCTCAGCCAACACAAAGGGGAAATTTATAAAACCCCTTTAAAGAAAATAAACTGGGAAGCTATTCAAAAAAAAGCAGTATGGAGAGAGCTTCCGTTTAAAAGTCTGGATATAAATTCAAAAAGCGAAAAAAAACAATCCTCCGAAAGAACCCGAGATGATGATGGTGGGTTTAGAGATTCTTTAATTTTTGAAACTGTGAAGGAAATTCATGCTTCGTCAGGAGAGAAATTTGTTTTATTTATTTCAGATGACAATTTTTTAAGGGAGGCATTGGATAAATTACTGGGCAGTTTTGAGGATTATTTTTCACACGAGTCCTTAGATGAAGCCCTATCAACTATAAAGTTAAAAGAAGAAAAATTAACTAAAGCTTTTGCCACTCAAATTCAAAAAAGAGCACAAAAGAAGTTTTTCGATATTAACAATCAAAAAACCCTATGGTATAAAGATGAAATTCCGTACAAAATTACGGAAAAATACCCAGAACAATTAAAACCTGTGGAAATAGAAGGAGCTTTCTCAGGTGGTTTATTCGGACAGGGCTCCTCATTACCTGAATGGAATTC
>JADFGI010000031.1 GCA_022567815.1 Nitrospinota bacterium | reverse complement strand
CGGTCGATTCTGCCTTTGGGAAGCGTGACCCCGAAGGGAGTGAAATCCGCTTCCAACCCCGAGGATGAGCGATTATCGATGAATCGTTGATTCGATAATATTAACCTTTAACAAGAGCAAGGGGGCCTCTACAGGTCCCCTTGTTTTTTTTCTGATGTTTTTGGAACGGTATTAACCAATGAACGACCCCGCCGCAAGCGGACGGGGTATCCGACAAGGAGTTTTCTTCAAAATCCGTAGCCAGCGTGACGCTGGACCCGAATGGCAACAACTTTCGTTGCTAACTCAAGGTTCTCCGGGGCTCGCGAGCGAAGCGAGCGTCAGCCCCACTTTTCCTCCCCGCGTTGCGGGGCGGGGTATAAAACCCACTGGTGGGAAATTAAACACAGGAGAGAACGAGGATAATAAATGGCTGGGGCGATTGCGGTTGGCGGAACATTTTCATTTACTGGTTGTTAAAATTTTTCTTCCTGGTAGACCACTTCCACTCGTTCAAGAAAATCGCAAAGATCATTCAATGAATTTTGAATTTTATTGGCGTCCTTTTCCTTTGCGCCGTCTTCCAGCGCAAAACCGATGGCGCTGATAAAATCAAAACCGTAGCCTCCTCCAGAACCTTTCATGGTATGCCCCATCCTTTGAATCGAATCGAAATCCGCGTTGTTCAAAAGTACTTGCACATCATGGACATCGTTCATCCGGTTTTGCAGATATCCCGGAATCAGTTCTTCGAGGTCGGGGTCAATTTTAACAACGATTTTTCCGTGGTCGCTTCCGCCATCCTTCGGATTCATGCCGTGATCCACCTGAAGTTATTTCGTCAATGGTTATTTTTCCATATTAAACTTTATCAGCGCAAATAATTATCGTATCGGAATTTAAAGTTGCCTCCTTTAATACACTGAATCCAAATTACAGGGTTTTTCCTAAAAAGAAAATCCCTTTATTTCATCCTTGATCCAGATCGTTTACAAGCAATGCCAAGGGCCAGAGGGCGAAAACCTGTTCCAGGTCCAGCGTTGATTGGCCGTCGCGCATGGTGATGGAAATCGGTTGTTGGGTGAAAAGGTCACGCAAAGTTCCTTTTCCTGAAAGCCCTGGCGGGAGAATAATGTGCGTCCCTTTCCACACGGAATTTACCGGCCATTTTAATTCCGGCTCCATGAGACCCGCCACCAGTCTTGGAGCCACAGTGATGGAAAATCTGCTGTTGCTTTGACGGGCGAAAGCAACTACATGGTCCCCACGTTCTCCTTCCACATGCAGGGGCAGGTAGTCACCTTCTAAAAACAGATTGGGATGATTTCTTCTAAACCGCAAACAACAGGCGGTGACGAACATTTTAATATGTCCATTTTCCCAATGATCCAGCATTTCGAGGAGGCCTCTCGTTCGGCTCCCCGCATCCATGTTGGAGGGGACAGCCAATAGAGGCTCAAGATCTTGTAACAAGCGCTTTCGATGGTCAAAATCCACAGGTTGACGATTGTCCGGATCGACCAGGCTGAAATCCCACAACTCGCACCCCTGATAGGTATCGGGAATTCCCAGAGAGGTGATCTTGATTAAGACCTGGGCCAGGGAGTTGATCATGCCCATCCGGCTGATTCGCTTATGATAGGCCAGGAAGGAATCAAGAAACCGATTGGACTTGGAGGGGTTCAGGGCTTTGTTGATGAACGTTTCCACCGCCTTGTCATAGGCGTTGTTGGGGTTGATCCAACTGGTATGAACCTTGGCTTCTTTTCCTGCCTTGAGCATGTAGCCCACGAGACGAGTCTTCACGTCTTCCAGAGAAATACCGGATACTGGGGGCCACATTCCCACCAGGGTTTGATAAAACAGATATTCGTCATTTCGATCGGGAGCGTTTTCACCATCGACCAGAGACCGTTTGGAACGGTTAAGCAAAGCCCATCGGCGGATAGCTTTGCGCCAGTCATCGGGGATTTCAGAAAGAATGTTTATCCGGGCGCGTGCGTCTTCTCCGCGTTTATGGTCGTGGGTTGCGGTCGCGGTCATGGTGCAGGGCCAGCTTCTTTGCCGTTTTAGATTGCGGGCGTGAAACCCTGAAACCGAAAGTCCGAACCGCTGGGGTTGTCCGCCGACTTCATTGAGGGAGATGAGGCGGTTGTAACGATAAAAGGCGGTGTCTTCCAAACCCTTAGCCTGTACGGGTCCGGTAAATTGCTGGAGTTTCATGATGAAATCCCGCCGGTTTTTATCTTTCTTTTCGGAAACGGTTTGTTCCGCGGAAAAAAGAACCGTGTCCTTGATGAAATCAAAAATGGTGGACTCCATTACCGGATTGAGGCTTTTCGCCCTGGCGATGGATTTTTCCAGGGTTTCCCGGTCATCCTGGTTGGAACCTTCAGAATCGATATAAGTCCGATAAATGGGAAAGCAGGCGACCACTTCCCTCAGCGCTTCCCTGAGACTGTTGAGCGTGAAATCCCGGCAGCGGCGGTCGTCTTCGGAAATAATATTGAGGGCGCGAACCAGAACGTTGAGCTCGCTGGGCAACGCCGTTTGCATGATGAGTTTTTTGCTGTGGTAAGCGATTTCCTGGAAGGGGGCGTTGACCCCGGTAAACCGGCTATAAATTTTGGAGAATTTTTTCTCATTGGAAGAATCGATAAATAATCCGTTCAAATCGTTCATGAAATCGTAACCGCTGGTTCCGTGGACCGCCCAATGTTCAGGCAAAGATTCCGCGCCGGTAAGAATTTTTTCGACTGCCAGGTAAATAGGGCGTCGCGCAGGTCCGGCAGGATTGTTCTCCGATTCGCTGTTGCGCCATTGCCGGACCATTTCTTTAAGAGATTCTGGGTCGCGATGGCTGAATTGTTTGTCCCGGACCACGTATTCGAAAAGAACCTCCTCCTGAAGCTGGTTGAAATAGGCGGCGGGGTTGAACAATCCATCGATGTGATCCAGACGCAATCCTGAAATTTTGCCTTCACCGATTAATTTGAGGATCAGGGAATGCGTCTGGTGGAACACTTCCGGATTTTCCATGTGGATTCCCACCAAGTGGTTGACGTCGAAAAAACGGCGGTAATTGATCTCATGAGCGGCGGTGCGCCAGCTGGAAAGCCGGTAAACCTGTTTTTCCAACAGTTGATGCAGGTGGTCGAAACTTTCTGGTTGGCCCTCAGTTCCATTGAATATTTTCAGGTTGGTTTTAATATGCTGACGGATACGCGGGGATTCGTCCCATAATCGTTGCAAGCGGGCGCAGGTCACGATTTTTTCGCGGATTCGTTCCTCGAATTTTTCAGGCGTGGTTTTTACGCCACCAGGCAGGTTGTTGAGGGCGGTGATGATGCTGAGGTACTCCAGTAAATGCGGATCATCCTCCGGGATCTCTTTTTTCAGGTTATCCAGGTGGTGCAACAGGACGATGGGGGCGGACTGAGGATTGATGGGAAGATGATGATCAAAATATTTTAGAAAAAAAACTCCCTCCCGGAAATCCAGATGCAGGTCTCCCTGTTCCAGGACCACACCATACTGATCCGCAAGAATGGGCAAGAGGATTTTACCTTTCAGTTCGGTCTTGGTGGGATTCCATTCGATATCGAAAAAATCGGAGTAGGGCGAACAACGGCCGTTTTCCAAAACATCCTGCCACCACTTATTTTCGGAACCGGCGATTCCCATGTGGTTAGGTACGAAATCCAGGATGTGACCCATTCGATTGCGAGACAGTTCTTCTGCGAACAAATCATATTCCGCTTCACCGCCAAGTTCCGGGTTGATTCGGGTGTAATTACAGGTGTCGTAACCGTGAGGGGAATCCTTTCCTGCCTCCAGAAAAGGCGATGTATAACAGTGGGAGATGCCAAGATCGGCAAGGTAAGAAATAATCGCTCGGGCCTGGGGGAAAGTGAATCCCCGGTTTAATTGCAAACGATAGGTACTCAGGGGAATATCTTTTCGGGTTGCAAGGGATTCCTTGAACAAGCTCAACAGATCATTATCAGGGGTTTTGGTATTTTCCGGCGGGACATCCATACAACGCTGACCTCCTGAGCCCAATTGTCCTTGTTCCCTGCCTTCAAGTCAAGTTTTGCGGAGCCGGGTAAGATGTCTATTTAGGCTTAGGCGTGATGGCGCGGAAAAGAACGGTACAGGATCCTTGAAAGTCGAGAGTGATATTTTCTTTTTCAATAGTCACCAGCGGGCCGGATGGAGTGTCGGTAAAATGAGCGTCCTCCGTTGTCCAAAGTAAGTCCCATCGTTTACCCAGAGGTGGCTGGGTGGCGGAATGAGTTCCCATGATAATTCTTTCTTGCCCCTTCAAACACGCAACGACCAGCAGGGAGGAATTATCAGCCGCTTTCCGTTTTACGGCAAGAATATTTTTACCCAGGGCTTCCAGTTCTAAAGAAGAGGTTAATTTTCCTTGAAGGGCGGGTTCGGTCTTGCGCAACTTTATCAGATCGCGATACAAACCAAGAATTCCTGCATGAGGTTGCCGGTGGCGCTCCTCCCAATTCAACTTACTGCTGACAAAAGTGGCAAGAGCCTGCGGGTCGGGAATGGATAGAATCGCATCCGGCTGGGAAAAAGCTTTGAATTGGCGGAACTCATTTCGCCGGCCTTTGGTCACCGCTTTTCCTAACGCTTCCGGATGGTCGGTGAAAAAGCAAAAGGGTGTGCTGGCCCCCCATTCCTGGCCCATGAATAAAAGAGGCGTGGCCGGGGAGAGCAGTAATAATGCGCTTGCGGCCCGGAAGGAAGCCAGGTCCACTTCAAAATGCAAGCGGTCGCCCATCGCACGGTTGCCCACCTGATCGTGATTCTGGATGCAATGGACGAATTTCTGCAGGGAAATCCCTTCCGTTGAGGTTCCCCGTGCGCGTTTCCTGAAAACGGAATTTTGTCCCGTATAAAACCATCCCTGGCGGATGGTTTTGGCGAGGTCTTCAATATTGCCGGTAAAATCCTGAAAATAACCCTCGTCGTCTCCTGCCAGCAGACAGCGCACCTGATGATGAAAATCATCGGCCCAAACGCCATCGAGCCCATACCCTCCCCGATCGGTGGGCAGGATGAGTTGGGCCTGGTTTCGGTCATCTTCCGCTATGAGGAGGACGTTTCGCTTCTTTGGAAGGGAGGCGTGAACTTTTTGCGCCAGTTCTTTGAGGAAGTGAGTGGGGCTGTCGTCCACCATCGCATGCGTTGCGTCCAGGCGCAGTCCGTCGATGTGATACTCGTGTATCCAGTGCAAGGCGTTTTCTATAAAAAAATGCCGTGCATGGCGGCAGTATTCATCGTCAAAGTTGATGGCGTCGCCCCAGGGACTTTTATGTCTGGAAGAAAAATAATAAGGGGAAAATGCGCCCAGGTAGGCCCCCTCCGGTCCCAAATGATTGTAAACGACATCGAGAATAACTCCGATGTTCAAGGCGTGGGCCTCGTTTACCAAATGGCGAAGTTCGTCCGGAGTTCCATAACAACGCGCCGGGGCAAACAGGTCAACGCCATCGTAACCCCAGTTGCGGTTTCCCGGAAAGTCCGCCACTGGCAGGAGTTCGACAGCCGTGATCCCCAGGTCCTGCAAGGCTTTTAATTTTTCGCGTACGCCGTTGAAGGTTCCAGCGGGGGTGAACGTTCCGACATGGAGTTCATACAGAATCAGATCTTCCATCCTAAGGCCGGTCCAGTTGGCATCGGTCCAGTGGAACAGGGAAGGATCTACCACCTGGGAGGGACCATGCACTCCTTCGGGCTGAAACCGGGAAGCCGGATCAGGATAAGAATGACCACCGTTGATCCTGAATTGATAACGGGTTCCTGTTTGGATGTCCGGGAACGTTCCTGTGAAATATCCATCGCCGGAAGGTTGGAGCGGCAGAACGGACGGAGGCGTTTCAGGGCGCTGCACCATCAAATCTATTGATCGGGTTGTAGGTGACCAGACGCGGAACTGAACGTTATTTTGGATTATCCAGGCACCCAGGCTGGGTTGCCAGCCGGTCATTTTCCGCTTTTCGGTATCAGACATAAGACGGTCAGAGACCTGCCTTCCAGGGGATAAGCGGTTCCTCCCCGGACCATACCGTGAGGCTCCAAGACGCTGGTGTCCACGAGGGGTTCCCAACGCGTTCCTCTTTTGTGTGCGGGCAGGATAAAGGGAATCTGTTCATGATGGGCATTGATCAAAATGAGCAGGGTTTTCCCTTCCAACGGTTCCCCATGCTCATCCCAATCATCGAGGGCGTCTCCCGCCAACCGCAAGCCGATACATCTGGCAAAAGGTTCATGCCATTTAGCCTGAGTCATGGCGCGTCCATTGGGAGAAATCCAGGAAATGTCCCTTGCGATGGATTTACCCGTTTTCTTTCCGGTAAAAAATTTTGTTCGAGTAAATACGGGATGGGTTTTACGAAGTTGAATTATATTTTTCAGGAATTCGAGAAACTGTTTTTGTTCCTTGTTTAAATTCCAGTCATACCAGCTGATTGCGTTGTCCTGGCAATAAGCGTTGTTGTTTCCTTTCTGGGTGCGGCTCAACTCATCGCCGCCATTAATCATGGGAACTCCCTGGGACAGAATAAGAGTGGCCATGAGGTTGCGCTTTTGTTTGGCGCGCAGGGATTTGATTCTCGCGTTGCTGGTGGGGCCTTCCGCTCCGCAGTTCCAACTGGAACCGCCGTTATCTCCGTCCTGATTATTTTCTTTATTGGCATTATTGTGTTTGCAATTATAACTCACCAGATCCTGTAAGGTGAAGCCGTCGTGCGAGGTGATGAAATTGATGCTGGCCTGCGGGTTTCTGCCATTGTGCTGAAACAAATCGCTACTGCCGGATAGACGGCTGGCAATTTCGGGTAAACGACCTTCATCTCCTTTCCAGAAATGCCGGAGGGTATCCCGGTATTTTCCGTTCAATTCGGACCAGGGGGACGGAAAATTTCCCACCTGATACCCGCCCTCACCCAGGTCCCAGGGTTCGGCAATCAATTTGACCTGGGATATAACCGGATCCTGTTTGATGATTTTGATGAAAGACCCTTGAAAATCCACGGCATGATGGTTCCGGGTCAGGGTGGTCGCCAGATCGAACCGGAATCCGTCCACATGCATCTCGGTGACCCAATACCGCAGGCTGTCCATGATGAGTTGTAATACCTGGGGGTGGCTGGTGTCGAGAGAATTGCCACAACCGGTATAGTCGTTGTACAGGCGGGGGTTTTCTTCATTCAATCGGTAATACGTCTGGTTGTCGATGCCCCGGTAACACAATGTCGGGCCAAAATGATTTCCCTCCGCCGTGTGGTTGTAAACCACGTCAAGGATAACTTCGATTCCCTCTTCGTGGAGAGTGCGGACCATCGTTTTGAATTCCTGAACGGGGTCTCTGGAATTAACCGAGTGGAATCGCGTGTCCGGCGCAAAATAGGACAGGGTGTTGTATCCCCAGTAATTGCTCAATCCATTATTTTCGAGGTGTTGTTCCCCGAAATGCTGAAAGATGGGCATCAGCTGAACCGCTGTGATCCCCAGGGATTTCAGATGCTGGATGACCGGCTGGCAGGTCAGTCCTGAAAAGGTTCCACGCGATTCTTCAGGAATTTCCGGATGCCGGGCGGTCAACCCTTTGACATGGGTTTCGTAGATGATGGTCTGGTTCCAGGGAGTGTTGGGCCGCCGGTCATTGTTCCAGGGGAAGGAAGTATCCACAACCAGCGAAAGAGGAGCCACGTCAGCGCTATCGCGTTTGTCTATCTCCAGGTCTTCCCCAGGAGCACCTAACGGATAGCCAAAATGGCGGTCATCTAATCCATCGGTACGCGCCAGACATTTTGCATAAGGGTCGACCAGTATTTTATTGGGATTGAAACGATTTCCTCTTTCCGGCTCATAAGGGCCATGCACCCTGTACCCATACAGGCAACCGGGGTTCACCTCTTCGAGGTAAATATGCCAAACATTGTTGGAGGATTTTATCAGCGGGATGCGGTAGGTTTCTCTTTTGGATTCAATGGAGCTGAACAGGCATAACTCTACATTGGAGGCGTGTTCGCTGAACAAAGCGAAATTTACGCCCCGGCCATCCCAGGTGGGTCCAAGCGGATAAGGTTTTCCTTTTGTCCTCCTCATTACCTCTATTTTAGGCTGAAAGAAGGAAATTTCATAAGGAAATTATTTAATAGACAGGATTGTGAAAGTAATACAGGGCGTCATCCCCAGGGCGGATACTGTAATCGGGCAAACTGGTGCATTGTTCCAGAACAATTTTCCAGGACCCGCCATCCTTGCTGAAGACATAATTGCAGACACTGTGTTGCCGTTCATCGGTGTCGGTGCTTTTGGAAGTGATACTGCTGATTTCATCGACAAGCACGTAACCCACATCCTTGCCTTTCTTTCCGGCCAGAACCTGGCGTTGGGTTCGGCACTCCATTTCGCGGAATTCAGACATCATCTGCCGGTATCCTTTGACGCGGTTTTCCAGAAGCGCGCGTTTGTCATCGGAAAGGATGACCAGTTTCGAGCCATAATGGTCAGTAATTTTTTCCGGCTGAGTGCAATTCAAGGCATCCACTTTTTTCAGGATATCGGTGAAGGTCTCGATTCCATCCGCAAAAGCTTGATTGGCCCCGGCAAATAACAAGACCATGAAGGTTGAAAGAACTATTTTAGATAAAAGTTTCACCATTTACTTTTCTCCAGAGAGGATCATTGTCGAATAAACTAATGAACGCCCTTTTTTCAGGGTGGTTTGTTTGTCGTTCGATATTTTAAGGAAAATTTTGCAGATAGATTTCCACCGTTTCCCCATCGTGAGCCCAGCCAAATATGCCGGACCCGGCAAAAGTGGAAATAATCCCCTTGGCGTCAACCTTGCGAATTCGGTTGTTCCCCATATCCGAAATATACATGTTTCCCTTGGAATCAAAAGCGATGGCGGTAGGTGATTTGAGCATGGCCTTGGTGGCGGGCCCTCCATCGCCGAAAAATCCCTGATAACCATTTCCCGCCACAGCAACGATTTTGCCGTCCTTGGTTAATTTGCGAATTCGATGGGTATTGAAGCCGACGATGTACAATTCTCCTTCCGGGCTGATGGCTATGGCGTCCATGGACCGGATTCCCGCTTCCAGCGCAGGCCCTCCATCGCCCGTGTCTTTGTGCTCGCCGGTTCCGGCAATCGTCGAAATGATGCCTTTGGTATCGATTTTGCGGATACGATTATTTGCGGTATCCGCGATGTACAGGTTTCCCTCCTCATCCATCGCCAGGGCCCTGGGATCCCGAAAAGCCGCTTTGGCCGCCGGTCCGCCATCGCCGTCATAATCAGATTCACCCGTTCCGGCAACTGTCGAAACATTGCCATGGGTGTCAATTTTGCGGATCTGATGGTTGATGCGGTCGGCGGCGTAAATGTTGTCGTCTTTGTCAAACACGATGTCGGAAAACTGGGTGATCATTGCGATTTTGTTTTTCATCGACAAGCCCTGAGATTGATTGCTATTGAGGGCTGCGAGGTATTTTTTATCCGCTGTCTGGACGAAGGTGTGAATGATCCCCTTATCGTCAATGTAGCGGATCATGCTGATAAAACCGCTGGGGCTGACAAAGTAAATTTCTTCCCTGCTGTTGAGGATCAGGGATTGGACTGAAAAAAGAGAGGCCTGCATAGCTGGAATGCCGTCGCCGACATTGCCGCGGTTGCCGTTTCCCGCGATGGTTTGGATGATGCCCGAAGGAGAAATTTTACGGATGCGGTAGTGCCCTTTATCCGAAAAAATTATGTTGCCTTTTTTATCAACGGCTATCCCATGAGGAAAGTTCAAATTCGCTCCGGTCGCGGGGCCGCCGTCGCCAGCAAAATTTTTGCGGCCGTTGCCTGCCAGGGTTTCCACTTTGCCTTTAATCGGATCGATTCTTCGGATGCGATAGTGCGACCGGTCAATGATCAGCAGACGGCCTTTTTTGTCCACCGCCACGCCGAAGGGGAGATACAGGTTGGTATCCCTTGAAAGTTCTGAGTCTCCGTTGTAGTCTTGCTGGCCGGTTCCGGCGATTGTGCGAATCATCCCTTGTTTGTCCACCACGCGAATGCGGTTGTTGTTGCGGTCGGCGATGTAAATGTTGCCCTTGTCATCCACCGCGACTCCTGTGGGGCCTGCAATGCTGGCACGGTAAGCGGGGCCATTGTCACCCATGTAGAAGAATCCGCCGTCACCCGCCACGGTCGTGATGATGCCCGATGGATTGATTTTGCGGATGCGGTTGTTTCTTCTGTCCGCGATGTAGAGGTTGTCCTTTTTGTCGATGGCCAGGCCGAAAGGCCGGTCGATCCGAGCCTTTAGTGCAGGTCCGGAATCCCCGCCGTATCCGTCCTCACCATTTCCGGCATAGGTGTTGATAATGCCTTTCCGGTTGACCATGCGGATTCTGTTGTTACTTCGGTCAGAAATATAGAGGTTTCCTTTACTGTCCAGAGCCAATCCCGAAGGAAAATTGAGGCTGGCTTTCACCGCCGGGCCGCCATCTCCGCTAAACCCCGCTGTGCCGTTTCCTGCAATTGTTGTGATGATGCCTTTGCGGTTCACCATTCTCACCACGTGATTTTCCCGGTCGGCAATATAAACGTTTCCTTTGTTATCCGTGAGCAAACCGGCGGGTATTTTCAAGGTGGCCTCAAGCGCGGGACCGCCGTCACCGGAATATCCGGATTCCCCGGTTCCTGCGAAACGGGTTATCATGCCATTTTTATCAATCCGCTCGATGGTGTTGTGGTCTCGTATCGATATATAAAAACTTCCCTTTTTATCGATGGCGATTCCATCTACCAGGGAAATCTCAGTCTCTTTGGCGGGGTCCCCCTTGGCGAAACTCAGGCTGGGAGCAATGAAGCACAAAGCCATCAAAATCGTCAGGTACTTTATTTTAGAAAACTTTACGCGCATTTTTAACCTCAAAGATAGGACAGAGACGCCCAAATAATTTTTTGGAACCTCAATTTTTTTCTAAACTTGTCTTAGAATACAAAAAGGTCGATTCGGCATTCAACAAAAAAGATTGCAGACACCACAATGCTTTTCAGATCGATAAGCAGATGAAATTCACCGCCCCGATCCGGCGGTTATGGAGAGAGCCGGGTAAACCTTACATCCCATGCTTACAGGGGGTTACCATTTTGTTTTCTTGTAAGAGCTTGATTATACGGGGCATGTTTATGATGTCAATTGTATTTTATTCCTTTAAATTAAACAGGTTAGCTGGAGTTTTTCCTTGCCGAAGGGATGAGTATTGTCTCTTGGTTGGGAAACCCGGACCTTTAATGTTATTATAATCCCATCATGAAAACGTTATTGATATTTCCTGCGCAGTGGTACCCGTCTCAGCCATACCTGAGCACACCCTACCTGACTGCCTATTTGCAATCGAAGGGGTGGGACGCGGCCCAACGTGATTTCAATATTGAATCCTACGACCATTTTTTATCGCCCGCCCGCTTGGGCAAGGTGGTTGAAAAAATGCAGAAAAACCTGGATTCCCTCCGCGCCAGGGATTCCTTCACGATCAAGGAAAAATCCTGCATGGATGTTCTTTCCACCGGCATCCGGTTTTCCGGCACCATCATTTCCCAGGTGGAAGAAGCAAAAGCGGTGATGAGAACTCCGGAACGGTTCTTCAATTTTGATTCCTACCAGCAGGCGGACATGATTATCAAGTCGGCGCTAAAGCTGGTGTCCGATGCGTATTCGCCGTCGATTCTTTCTCTTTCCACGTTTGAAAGCGGAACGCGGGCGGAAGAATCTACTTTCAAGGCGCGGCAGTTCACTCAAGACCGAGAGACCAACCCCTTTATCGAGTTGTACGATGAGGTTTTACTGCCGACCGAGTCGTGGGAAAGTTACGACGTCGTAGGGATTTCCATTGTCGGCATATCGCAGATTATTCCGGGTTTGACGCTGGCTCGAATGCTCAAACAGAGGTATCCTCATTTGCATATCACGCTCGGTGGGCCCATCTTCAGCGTGAACGCCAGCCAGCTGAAAGGACATGCGGAATTTTTTGATGACTTCTGCCATAGCATTGTGTTGTTCGAGGGCGAGGATCCTATACACCAACTCCTGACCACGCTGAAAAAGGGATCGACCCTGCATGAAGTTCCCAATCTCATGTTTCCGGACCGAGGGGAAGTTTGCATCAATAAGGAACGGGTCGAATTGCGCTTTGAGGATATTCCCTCGCCGACGTTCGAGGGCTTGCCGATGGAACGTTATTTGTCCCCTTACCCCATCCTTCCGGTTTTGCAAAGCCGGGGATGCTATTGGGGAAAATGTACGTTCTGTACGCACAGTTTTAT
Organism: Nitrospinota bacterium; assembly: GCA_022567815.1. Classification (GTDB taxonomy): domain Bacteria; phylum Nitrospinota; class Nitrospinia; order Nitrospinales; family VA-1; genus JADFGI01. The sequence continues at coordinate 2,039 of JADFGI010000031.1, read as the reverse complement.
TTATGGTCACCGCTACGGCAAACAGCGGACCGAACAAATGGTGGATGAACTGACGGCTCTGTCTGAAAAATACCAGACAAAATATTTCACCTTTTCTGATGAAGCGATGTCTCCTCATGCGTTGAATGATATTTCCGAATTGATGATCGAACGCGGGGTGAACATTCGCGCATTGGCTTTGCTGAAGTTTGAAAAAGTCATGGATGAAAATTTGTTCAGCAAAATGAAAAAGGCAGGTTTCCTCTTCTTGATGTTTGGATTGGAAAGCGCTAACGACCGGATTCTCGCCCTGATCGACAAAGGGACCTGCAAGGAAGTGGAGCGCGATGTTCTGCAAAAAAGCAGTGATGCCGGTATCTGGAATCATTCGTTTCTGTTTTATGGATTCCCCACGGAGACGCGTGCAGAAGCTCAGGAGACCACCGATTTTCTGATGGACAATCTGGACTCCATTCATTCTTTCGGTCCGGGAGTTTTTCTATTGAACCGGGATTCCAGTTGTTATCAATATCCGGAAAAGTTTTCCATCACTAAAATCATTCAGGACCCGGAAGCCAACATTGCGATGAACCTGGATTTTGTTGCTGAAAAGGGCATGTCGCGTCAGGAGGCGGTGGAAATGAATGACCGTTGCATTCAACTGGCGGAAGAAAAATTTCCTTCCCTCAAGATTTGGGGCACGTTGCCCAGGGAGCATTTTCTGCTCTATCTTGATCGCTATGGCAAGGATGCGATGAGCGGAAAAACCTCAGTGGCCGGGGATGAAGACAAAGCGCTTTGCAAGGCGTGACCGTTCTTCGAATCACCCTTCGACAGGCTCAGGGTGACAAAAAAGGGTCATGCTGAGCTTGTCGAAGTATGAGCCTATCAACAAACTCATGGTAGCTGTGACGAAACATGCAGGCAAAAAGATTTTTGTCAGACTAAAAATCTCCAAGACCCAGGAACTGTGAAATGAAAGTATTGCTCCTTTTTCCACCCGACTGGCTTCCATCGGAACCCTATCTGAGTTTACCTTCGCTGACGTCAGTTCTACGCCCAGCAGGGCATGATGTAGTGCAAAAAGACATCAATGTGGAAATGTACGACATGTTTTTCAGCGCCCCGTTTCTCGATCTCACCGCTGAAAGAATCGGGCGTGAACTTCTCCATCTCCAGCATGTCAAGGGCCAGCGGGTGTTGGATGAGGAAGAACAGGCTCTTATGGATCAACTTCTTACCTGTACGCCTGAATTGGTTGGACGATTAAAAGGCGACATTGACAAGGCCAAGGCCATTTTAAGGAGTGAAGCGTTTTATGAAATAGACAATCTCGAGTGGGCGACGAATTGCCTGCACGAGACGATGGGATTTATATCCCTCGCCTACTATCCGGCGCAAATCTGTTTTCCTCCGATTGAAACCGACCTGGTATATAAACCCTTCATGTCCAGCGAGATTTTGGAAGCCCTTGACGACGACCAGATCAATGTGTACCGCGAAGTTTACCGGCGCCTGATTTACCCGGTCATGGAAAAGCAACGTCCCGGCGTTGTCGGAATCTCCATCGTTCAGCAGAAGCAATTGATCTCAACGTTTACCTTTTGCAAAATGATTAAGGAAGATTTCCCCGGCACGCACATCACCCTCGGCGGCAATATCGTCACCCGCCTGCGCGATGTATTTTGCGAAGCCGACAGTTTGTTTCAATATTTCGACAGCGCGGTGGTTTATGAGGGCGAAAACGCGTTTTTGCAGTTGATCGACGCGATAGAGAATAAAAGCAGTTTTTCCAGCTTGCCCAATTTGATCTATAAAGACGATCAAGGCATTCACATGAACAAGGAAGTGTGTTCGGAAGATTTGTCCAAACTGCCGCCGCCCGATTTCGACGGCATGCCTCTGGAAAAATATTTTATTCCGGAACTCATCCTGCCTTATCTGGCGACCAGGGGTTGCTATTGGGGGAAATGCACGTTTTGCGATCATTTCCAGGGTTACGTGGAAGGGTTCCGCACCAAGCAGGTGGATCAAATCGTCGAGGAGATCAAAGCCGCCGG
>JADFGI010000030.1 GCA_022567815.1 Nitrospinota bacterium | reverse complement strand
CCTTGGCCAACTCTAGATAGGAATCCGCCCCCCGGGACCGGCTGGCATAAAGAACCACGGGTTTTCCATGACTGGGGGCCTCGCTCAGGCGTACGTTCCGAGGAATGATAGTTTTGACAAGGAAGTCCTTAAAATATTTTTTAACCTGGTCACGCACCTGACCCGCCAGCAGGGTTCGACCATCAAACATGGTCAACAGGATTCCCTCCACCCTGAGATCGGGATTCAACGATCGCTTGACCAGCTTCAAGGTCTTGAGCAGATGACTCAATCCCTGAAGGGCATAATATTCGCACTGCATGGGGATCAAAACCGACTGGCAAACCGCCAGGGCATTCAGGGTGAGCAACCCCAGCGAAGGCGGACAATCGATCAGAATGAATTCATATTCATCCTCGACGCCCTGAAGGACCATTTTCAGGCGTTTTTCGCGGTTTTCCATCCCAACCAGTTCGATCTCAGCGCCGGTGAGGTCCACCGAGGAAGGAATCAACTTGAGGGTTTCGATTTCCGTGGCATAAGTCACCTGATCCAAGGTCGCCTCCCCCATCAGCAGATCATAAAGTCCCAACCCATCCTCAGACAGGGTGATTCCCAGTCCGCTGGAGGCATTGGCCTGCGGGTCGACATCGACAAGGAGAACTTTTTTTCCGGATAGGGCGATACAGGCGGCGAGATTGATGGCCGTGGTGGTTTTTCCCACCCCGCCCTTTTGATTGACGATACAGATTGATTTGCCCATATTCTATTGATTTCCAAAGGCTAGAAGATCAGAAAAAAGGATATCATAGTTTAAAAACACTTCCAACCAAAATATCCGAATTGAGATAGCCAGCGTGACACCGGACCCAACCAGCCTGAGGGCTGGACCCAACCAGCCTGGGGGCTGGATCCAATATTAACGGGCGATGGGTTTATGGCGGATTGAACCCACTTCTGTGCTAATGTGCTAAAAATTTCACCCTGACATTTTCCAAGAGATTTTCCGGGGCTCGCGAGCAAGTTCCCCCTCACGGGGACAGGCGCCCTCCTTGGAGAAGTCAGCCTCTCTTTTCTTCCCATATCGCGGGGTGAATGTTTCACGTGGAACACCCAGCGTATCGCTAGCTAGTGTCCCGTGCGGTTAATGGGTTAAGTTAATTATCTTGTCTTTTTTAGCCCTGGACACAGATTGCAGGATTGATTTTGCGGTTTTCTTCCAAACAAAAGGTTTCGCTGAACGCTCGTTATGAACTTTGATAAATCGTTTGATCTCATCGCGCAGTTCCTGTACCGAAGTAAATACGCCTCTGTATAACGCCCGCCGTTCCAATTGCCCAAACCAGCTTTCCACCGCATTCAGCCAGGATGCGCTCGTTGGCGTAAAATGCAGCTCGAACCGAGGATGGCGGCTTAGCCAGGCTTTCACCTCTTGGGTTTTGTGGGTACTGCTGTTATCCAAAATCAGATGCAGGCTCTTATCCTTTGGGGTGGTCCGGTGAATTTGTTTGAGAAAGTCCAGGAACTCTTTAGCCCGATGCCGTTGTGTCACCCGACCGATCACCTCTCCGCTGGCAATGTCAAAGGCCGCATACAAACTGGCCGTGCCATGCCGTTTGTAATCATGCGTTCGGCGTTCAACCTGTCCCGGCTTCAGTTGTAGAAGAGGCTGAGTCCGATCCAAGGCTTGAATCTGGGTCTTCTCATCGACGGAAAGAACCAGCGCGTTATCAGGTGGATTCATGTAAAGCCCGACCACATCCCTGACTTTGGCGGCAAACTCAGGATCGTTGCTGATCTTGAACGTTTTTAAACGATGCGGTTTCAAGTCTGCTTCGGCCCAGATCTGACGCACCTGCCAAGTGGTAATGCCCGCGTCTTTCGCCATCAGGCGCACGCTCCAATGAGTGGCTTCCTGGGGGATTCGTTCCACCGTCATCTGCAAGACTTCCCGAATCTTTTTCTCGGGTAGTTTTTTAGGTTGCCCGGAACGAGGCCGATCTGCCAAACCGTCGAGCCCGCCCGACTGAAACCGCTTACGCCAATGATAAACGGTTTGGACACAACAGGATTCCCCCTCGGCCGCTTCCTGGGCGGAATAACCGGATGCGCTCAAAAGGATTAAACGGGCGCGAAAAGCAAGGTTTTGAGGAAGTCGATGCCGCCGAAGAAGAGCCTTCAATAAACTTTTCTCTTTGCTGGATAGTTCAAATGCTGTAATGGTTCGTGCCATAGGCACATTATAAATCATCCCCTCATTAATTAAAAGGACTAACCGCACGGGACACTAGTACACCACCACCAACAACTGCGAGCTCACGCGACGGCAACTTATGATAGGCAGAGTAAATCTCACTCTCTCCCGGAAAAACATCGGATAACCATTTCTCAATCTTCCGTGGCATTTCAGCACCTTTAACTATAAAACATTGTTTAATGACATCATGCCGATTTAAAAAGATCGACAAAATGCTGACAGGTTTTCAAAATGATGAATTATCAATGTCCGCTTTGGGTCGTCGATACCAGACCTTCGGAAACCTCAATGGTCAACTTTTCCCTTGATTTAAGAGTTGGAAAAACGAATGTTTTATTCTTTCACTTTTCCGCGACGATCTCGAATCCCAAAAAATCTATTGAAATTTCATCTCCGGGAAACTGGCTGTAGGCATCGGTTTCGTCGTGGTAAGGGTTAAAATCAAAACGGGTCACTTTAAACCCCGACTGCCTTGTATCCTGCACCAGCGTTTCGCAAAAATCCCCTTCAATCTCCACCAACGTTTCCAGATAGCCTGGGATCAATTTTCCTTTAAAGTTGGAGTCGTGTTCTTTTTTTAATATTCTATATTCCAGGTCTGTGTCCAGAATTTGCAAAGTACCTCCGGCAACCAAGCTCTTAAACGCCCACAGCAAAAACTTCTGGCGTTCTTTACGTTTCAGATGATGAAGAATTTTATTAGCCCAAATTCCGCCAAGTGCAGGAACCTTCGGCTCATCCATTCCAAAATCAATTTTAAGAATTTCGATATTTCGTTTCCGCGCCAGACTTTTGTAATGCTTCAGGCCTTCGGTGATGAAGGGCATGTTGTCCGTTAGAAAAAGCGTGGGGTGATCCGCTGGCCACAAATGAATCATGTTGAAGCCAGTCAACCCCGTAGCAATATCCATGATGGGTTGGTTCGCGTCGCCAGAAAGTTCCGGGAGCGTGTCATCCCAGGGGAAATTTCCCGTTTTGAATAGGTAGAAGCTGTAACTTTCACTCAATAGTTTTATGATTTCAGAATCGGCATAATATTGCGGATCATTTTTCAGGGTCCGGGTCAATTCCCGAAACAACGATTCCATTTTTGTGTTCAGCGCCTGAAGGGGCTCATAATTGGCAGACCGGTCCTTGCGCAGATTGATATTGATGTGGTCAAAATTCAGGAAAACCGCGGGCCGCTCATGCTGGACGTAAATCAGGTCCGCCAGATCCAGCATCAACTCCGGGTAAGCAACCCGCAAAAGGGTATTGAAACAATCCTGATTTTCTTTTCCCACCGCCGTCGGGGGAAACCCCAGCGACCGGTTCAAGTGGTCAAACAAAGCCTTTACCCGCTCGACAAGTTCCGGAGAGCTTGAATGCTGTAGGCCCAAATAGGCGCTTCCCCGGTTGGTTACCAAAGGGAGCCTGCCGGGTGTTTTTACAAAAACGGGAGTTGAAGTGTCGTTCATATCAGGAAAAGATTATTAGCAGGTTGCTGAAAAAGTATTCCCAATTGCCTCAAGGGATCACCCTTGTCAAATGAGACCTTCGCATAACCCGTCGTTGCGAGGAGCTAACAGTGACGAAGCAATCCAGAGTCTCTGGATCGCCGCGCCGCTTTGCGGCTCGCGAAGACGTGTAAGGTAGGCTCATGCTTCGACAGGCTCAGCATGACAGCAAACAAATAGTGCCTTGAACGCTCTTTTTCTGCATCCTGCCAGAACCTTTAGAAAATTTCAAAATAACGGGCCGCAGGTTTTTTCCACCGCCGAAAGGATTTCTCCATTGTCGATGATTCCTGCAACCGTCTCGATATCGGGAGACAACTCCCGGTCTTTTTTCATATGGCTGACATGTCGGCGCAAAACCTTATAAGCCATGAGGGTCCCTTTTCCCGGTTTAAGATTGGTGAGCAGGTCCAGTCCCTGAGCCGCGCACAGGAGTTCGATGGCGATCACATGCTTTAAATTGCCAAGAATCTCCCTGGCTTTGCGCGCCGCGATAGTGCCCATACTGACATGATCTTCCTTGTTGGCGGAAGTGGGAATGGAGTCCACCGACGCAGGATGCGCCAGCACCTTGTTTTCTGAAACAAGCGCCGCCGCTGTGTATTGCGCGATCATAAACCCGGAATTCAGTCCACCCTCCTTGATTAAAAACGATGGCAGGCCGCTCAGATCAGGATTGACCATACGCTCGATCCGCCGTTCCGATATATTGGCAAGCTCCGCCAGCGCGACCGCGAGGTGATCGAGGGCCAAGGCAATGGGCTGACCGTGAAAATTTCCACCTGAAAGAATTTGCCCGTCCGGGAAAACGAGAGGATTTTCCGTCGCCGAATTTATTTCCGTTTCAATAGTCTGGCGGGCGAATTGGATTGTGTCACGGCTGGCCCCGTGAACCTGGGGTGAACAGCGCAGGGAATACGCATCCTGGATGCGGTTGCAGTCTTTATGAGAGGTGATGATCTCGCTGTCGTCGGTGATGAGCCGCATGTTGGCGGCGGATTGAATCTGGCCTTTGTGCGGGCGGACGCGATGAATCTTTTTGTGGAACTGAGTGTTGGTTCCCAGCAAAACCTCCAGGCTCATGGAGGCGGCGACATCGGCCAACTTCGCCAGTTTTGCCGCCTTGTGCAGAGTCCACGCGCCAATGGCCGTCATCACCTGCGTTCCGTTGACCAGAGCCAACCCTTCCCCTTCCGCCAATGTCACTGGGTCGATTTCCGCCCGCCTCAAGGCTCCGGCCCCCGACATTAAGCGTCTCTTGAAACGGGCTTTGCCGCGCCCAATCAAGACCAGCGACAAATGCGCCAAAGGCGCGAGATCGCCACTCGCGCCCACAGATCCCTTTTCAGGAATCTGGGGGATGACCCCTCCGTTGAACAGCTCGACCAGAGTCTGCAAGGTCGTCCAGCGGAGGCCGGAATATCCCTTAGCCTTGCTGTTGATCATCAACGCCAGAATCAGCCGGACGATTTCATCAGGAAAAGGATTGCCGACACCCGCGGCGTGGCTCATCAGGATATTTTTTTGCAGTTGCCTGCCCTTTTCTCTGGAAATAACAACATCGCTGAGAGCGCCGAATCCGGTGGTGATTCCATAAACCTGCTTTTTGTCGCGCACCGCCTTGTCGATCACCTCGCGTGATTTCTGGACGTTTTTCCGGCAGGCAGAGGCTACCCTGATTTGCGTGGCCGGGTCCAAAACAGTCGCGAGGGATTCCAGCGTCAGGCTTTCTCCATCCAAAACAAGTTTTTTCATAAGTAGTTTTTATTGAATTTATGTTTCGACCCGTTTCCGTTATGGCCAATTCCACCCGGCCCTTCCCAAAAGATAGAAGGTTAAAATAAAACAGGGAAGGAAATACGGCACAACCGGCAGGTAATCGCCCCTCAGAATCAAACTGGACGATGCGACAAATCGTAAGCCAGTCAAAATTGCCAGGGTTTTAACCCAGGTTGCTTGGCGATTCAGAATTTTTTTTGTCAGCAACAAAATTAAAACCAAAACAAGAGGCCAGAATATCTCTTTGGGAAATCCCGGCACGAAAGGCGGCATGAACCCCCATGCTAAAGCAATGTAGACAGAGTTTAATCCAAGAAAACCATAGCCCGCCACCCGGTATTTTTGGTATTTCAGGTCTGCGATTTTTTTCGTTGCGTCGATATCCAAGTCCATTCAACCATATACTCCCTACCATTTTCAGAATGCGTCCGCCGCTTGCGGTTTCCGTTCGGGTATGTTATTCAACCAGCATACCACCAGCCTGAGGGCTGGACCCAACCAGCGTGACGCTGGACCCAATATTCACGTGCGATGGGTTTATGGCTGACTGAATCCTGCTTTACCCCTGCGGGGCATGAAGACAATGGTGAAATATCACACGTACAAAATTCTTCCTTCTGCATAGCAGGCCATGAGCGGCCCGTATGAAATAAGGGCCAGCGAGTTGCCTGACAGAAAAATATCGAATTACTAGAGACCCCTTTAAGATGCTTTCCGTTCAAGACCAGTTAAAAATAATTCGCCGGGGGGCAACCGAAGTTATTGACGAAAAAGAACTCGCCGCGCAATTGGAGAAATCCATTAAAACAGGCAGGCCGCTTCGAGTCAAGGCAGGCTTCGACCCCACAGCGCCGGACCTCCATCTCGGCCACACCGTCCTGTTACAGAAGATGAAGCAGTTTCAGGATCTCGGTCATGAGGTCATTTTTTTGATCGGCGATTTTACCGGCATGATCGGCGACCCGACCGGAAAATCCGAAACACGGAAAAGCCTCACTCATGAAGAAGTCAAATCGAACGCCAAAACCTACCTGGATCAGGTTTTCAAGATCCTGGATAAGAGCAAAACCACCGTGGCCTACAACAGCGAATGGATGAATAAGTTTTCTTCCGTGGACATGATCGGCCTGGCCTCTCGCTACACCGTTGCCCGCATGCTGGAGCGCGACGATTTCCAGAAACGCATGGCCAACCATCTCCCCGTTTCCATCCATGAATTGATGTATCCCCTGATTCAGGGTTACGATTCGGTGGCCCTGAAAGCCGACGTGGAACTGGGCGGCACGGATCAAAAATTTAACCTGCTGGTGGGCCGGGACATGCAGAGGTCGTATGGGGTAGCACCGCAAACCGTCATCACCATGCCGCTGTTGGAAGGAACGGACGGAGTACAGAAAATGAGCAAGAGCCTGGGAAACAGCATTGGGGTGCTGGACCCGCCAAGAGAAATGTTCGGCAAAATCATGTCGATATCCGACGAATTGATGTGGCGTTATTATGAGCTGTTGAGCGATATCACGGCAGACGAACTCGACTCGCTAAAGTCACAGGCCAAAGCGGGCGAGTTGAATCCCAAAAACGCCAAAGTGCGTTTAGCGGAGGAGATAGTAAGCAAGTATCATACGGCTCAAACTTCTGCTGCTTCGGCTATGGAGTTTGAAACGGTCTTCAAGAAAAAGGGCCTTCCTGACGACATTCCGGAAGCCAGGACGTGGGGTGAGGATGCGCGATGGATTTGCAAAGTGCTGACCGAACACTCCCTTACAGAGAGCACTTCCGCGGCCAGAAGGTTGATTCAGGCGGGTGCGGTAACGGTGAATGGTCAAAAGATTTCCGATAAGGATTTACAACTGGAGGGGAATCAGGATCATCTCATCAAAGTCGGCAAAAAGAGATTCTTAAAAATCACCGCTAATTGACCAAAAGCTCCAATCCGCTGGTCTTAAAATGCACCTTCCTGTTTTGATGCCAGCATTTTTCATTGCTCTCCTGACAAAATGGCTTTTCCTCACCATAGCTGATCAGGTGCATTCGACTTTCCTCGATGCCCTGTGAGGCCATAAAGCGTTTAACTGCGAACGCCCGGCGGTCCCCCAGCGCAAGGTTGTAGTTATTGGTCCCCCGCTCATCGCAATGCGCTTCAATCTGCACTTGAATATTGGGATGCTTGAGCAAATAGACGGCATTTTTTTCCAGGGTTTTCCTGGAGGCCTCGTCCAGAACATATTTGTCGAATGAGAAGTGAATGTCCGTCAATTCCCCCGTAGCGGAAAAATCCAGCAATCTCGCTTCCTCGACCCCTTCTTCCTGGATTAGGGACGGGTCAAAATCGGCGAAGGGCTCGTCTTCAAAAGGGACTTCCGCGGTTTCTTCCAACGGATAGGCGACCTCCACAGTTTGGTATGTTGGCGCCTCTCCCAGAGCCAACACATCATCTAAAAACGGAGTGACAAAATCCACCGGCTTGTAACGAATGGACGCTCCCAGGGGGATGGCTCGTGACCCGGATATAACGATTCCGGTGGAGGTTTCCGGTTGGGTGGCCAACACCTGAATTTCAGCGATCACATGCGGGATCAAGGGTTCGCCTCCCGAATCAACCTGACGCCACCTGTCGTTCCCCTTGATGGGGGTTATATAAACTTCAAACCGGTCACCGGGAATCACCCTGTCATTTGCTCCACGGTCGATATAAATGAAATCGTTCAGCCCGCCGAGATAATGTTCCCGCTGGTAAGCAATCACATAGCCCTCCAGCTGTTGCTCTCCCTTGGCTTCGGGGAAACGGGGCGGGGCCTCTAATTTTTCGTAAGGAGTCACAAAATCTCCATTATGGATCGGATTGTAGGATTCCCTGACAATGGCTTTAGAGGAACCCGGAATAGACTCCAGGATCTCCAGGTAACCCAGAGGTTCAACCATATGCCCAATGCGCTTGCCCCATCGAGAAAAATAAGTGGGATACGGTTCGGCCAGGGGGCGCTGGTAATTCGGGATGCCTTCCCTTTTTTCCCCCTTGATAAAGGGATGGAGAATGAGCCTTGATTTGGAAAAAATGGTGAACAATTTACCTTTCGAGATATCACGCTCGGTGCCAATATCGAGATACACAATTTCACCGATGCCAAAAGATTCATGGTCGCCCAAATTTTTGATGATTCTTCCTCTATGGCTGGATTCTGGAATTATGTATCCAGCCTGTTTCAATTTATTTACGGTAAACTGAAGTCTGCTTTCATTGGGATCCTCTGTCACCCCTTCCAAAATCTGAACGCGTCCGGGAGAAAGTTGAGCGACTTCGACAGGAGTGAATGCAGGGTCTAAAGCAGATGCATTCTCTTTCAATCCCTCCAACGGCCCAGCTTCAGCGGTGACACTCATAAAAAAGCCATATAAAACCAATAACCCCATTGGTATCAACAATTTTTTATTGATGAGCGGAGTCTCACCACAGGAAAAGTGCATTGACTGTTTTTTCAGGATTGAGTTTGAATCTGGTACCCTCATACGGCCCCCCAAAAATTATGGCGTTGTTTTTAAATATTTTACACTAGAATTGTCTTTTTTTATAACGAAAAATGGTGATTTATTAAGACTTCAGTTTTTTCCCCACAAATGCTCCTAAATCACACAAAATTATTCCAAGGTGACAAATTTTGTTCAAGCACTTGGATTATCGGAAAATAAATCGAAATCTTTCTTGACAAGGGGGGCAGACGGGTGAAATAATTCCTGCAGGAAACTCTATTTGAAAAGTAGGTGGATTGACATTTAACCCATTGATTTTCAATGGGTTAAATTTTATGGTCGAGGTTAACATCAGGAAATTTTATGAAGCGAACGTATCAACCAAAAAATATTCGTAGAAATCGCCGACACGGGTTCCGCAGGAGAATGTCAACGGTTGGAGGAAGAAGAGTATTGGCCAACCGAAGAAGAAAAGGGCGAAAAAGGCTGACTGTATAGCTGGCTCATGAGCCAATTTTCTTTGCACAAAAGCGAGAGATTAACCAAGCGGCCCCAATTTGAAAAAGTAATGGCCAAAGGTCGAAGAAAGCGAATCGATACCATTTGTACCCTGTTCATGCTTCCCAATGGCTTGGACAGGAAACGGCTGGGCATCATCGCCTCAAGGAAAATTGGCAATGCCGTTATCCGTAATCGGGCCAAGCGAAAAATTCGAGAAGCGTTTCGCCGTATTAAAGATCGCATTTATCCGGCAATGGACATTGTGGTTATTTCTGGAAAGGATCTTACTCCCCTTTCTGTTTGTACGCTCGAAGAAAAACTATCCAAACCTCTTCTTAACCAGCAATAGTTTTTTCCTTATCCTGCCTCATTGACAAGTCTGAGAAAATTAATGGCAAATTGGCTTCTAATAAAGATCATTAGAATCTACCAAAGGTGGGTATCCCCATTTCTGACTCCCTCTTGCAGATTCTATCCGACCTGTTCAGAATATTCGGCGCAGGCATTGGAGCGGTTTTTCTTATTTAAGGCGCTAGGCCGAATCATTGTTCGATTACTGAAATGCCATCCTTATCATGATGGCGGAAAAGACCTTTTGAAATGATCGAACCAAATTGCGGAGATTTTTAATTGGAAAATAGAGTATTATTGGCATTCGTATTATCCCTTCTTGTTTTCGTGGGTTGGGGATATTTCCTCGCGGAATTTCAGCCCCCTCCAGAGAAAATAGACCGGGTGGAGCAACAAACCGGAAAAGTTGACCCGGCCCTTCCTCCTCCGATGCCTCCACCGCTTCCTGTACCGGGTCAAATCCCTGTTGCGCCCGCTCCAGCCGGAGATATCCCAAAAACCGTTCCGTTGCCTGTGCAACCCCAGTTTCCCGGCAATGAAGTTTTAGTGCAAGTTTTCAACGGACGCGCCAACCTGGTTTTTTCCAGCAAGGGGGGAACCCTGCGGGATATCATTTTGCCTGAATACAAGGATGACCAGGGCAATATAGTCAACCTGGTCGAACATCAAGCAGGAGAAAAATGGCCTCTTTCCCTGGAGTCGACGAATGACGGGATATCATACATCCTGCAAAACGCCTATTACGAAGCCTCAACCACATCGCTGACGCTGACCGAATTCATTCCCACTGGCACCCTCACTTTTCATCTCAAGCATGAATCCGGATTTGAAGTGATTCGTGAATTCATCTTTCAGCACAACAGTTTTATGGTGGAAGTAAAGACTCAGATAATTCCCGGCCCGTATGCCGCAAATAACTTTCAATACCGTGTTTTGTGGGGACCCTCCCTTGGCGGCAAGGTGGAATCGCAGACCGATATGTTCGTTTTTTCAGGGCCCACCACATTCGCGAATAATGAGCGCATTGAGACTCCCGCTGAGGATGTCACAGACATGGTTCATTACACAGGCGACGTCCAGTGGACTGCGTTCCAGAACAAATATTTTGCCGCGGCTCTCATCCCGATGACCGGGACAAAATCGACTTTGGTCCAAAAAGTAGGGGGCCAACTTTATGTCGGGCTGGACTTTGAATCTGTTCAATCGGCGGTCAATGCAACTCATCTTCTGTATGCCGGTACAAAGCAATTACAGGTTCTTGAAAATTCCGGACACAAGCTGTTTCGATTGTTAGATTACGGGTGGTTTGGCAACAAGGTCGCTTTTCTTGTCAAACCCCTTCTCAAAACCCTCGAGTATTTTCATGGAATAACCGGAAATTACGGATGGTCGATCATTTTTTTGACCTGCATCATCAAACTGATATTTTTTCCGCTGACCCATAAAAGTTTCAAATCCATGAAAGGAATGCAGAAAGTCCAGCCCTATGTCAAGCTGATTCAGGAACGCAACAAAGGCGATCGGCAAAAAATAAACGAGGAGATGATTGAGCTTTACAAGAAGCATAAAGTAAATCCTTTGGGAGGTTGTCTTCCCATGCTCTTGCAGATTCCCGTGTTCATTGCGCTGTACCACGCCCTGTTTTTTTCCATCGAATTACGTGGAGCGCCGTTTATGGGCTGGATCCAGGATCTTTCGGTCAGCGACCCTTATTATGTGACTCCGGTCCTGATGGGGTTCACCATGTTTGTGCAACAACGGCTTTCTCCCCCGATCGGGGACCCGATCCAGCAAAAGATCATGATGTTTTTACCCATCATTTTCACTTTCCTGTTTCTTTCCTTTCCTGCGGGACTGGTCATTTACTGGACGGTAAACAACATTTTGACGATTTCCCAGCAATATTATATCTATAAAATCGCCAAAGACTGACCCCGCTACGCGGGGCCAGCGTGACGCTGGACCCAATGTTGACGTTCAATGGTTTATAGCATTTCGGGACTCGTGAGCAAAGCGAACGACCTTCCGATTAGCCTTTTTACGGAAGTGTCTGAGCTATGCTCGGACCGTCAGCCCTACTTTTCCTCCCGTGTAGCGGGCGCTGGGTTTATGACTGACTACATCTTATTAAATAGTGCTGTATTTTTTATCCAGAGGATCTCAGGGGCTGGTGAGCACAGCGAGCGTCAGCCCCACTTTTCCTCCCGCGTGGCGGGAAAATGAGCGATACCATCACAGCGATTGCCACGCCAATGGGCGAAGGAGGCATCAGCGTGATCCGCATCAGCGGAGCGCAATCCCTGGCCATCGCCTCCGTTCTGTTTCGTCCTTCCTCCGGCGCAAAACTTAAAGAGTTCATTCCCCAGCGTGTTTACTTTGGAGAAATTCTGGATACGCAATCTCAAACCTGTGTGGATGAGGTCCTGCTGACTTATTTTAAAGCTCCAAAAAGTTATACGGCGGAAGATGTGGTCGAAATCAGCGCTCATGGAGGACTTTTTGTCGCTACCAAAATTCTGCAGCTCCTGCAGGACCAGGGAGCGCGTCTGGCGGAGCCGGGAGAGTTCACCCGCCGCGCGTTTTTAAACGGTAGAATCGATCTGTCCCAGGCGGAAGCAGTGACGGACGTGATTCATGCCGCGTCCGAAAGAGCCTTGAGGTCGGCGGTTTCGCAACTCAAGGGAAGTCTTTCAACGCAATTGAATGAATGGTTCGAGAGACTGCTCGCGGTTCTCGCCCAACTGGAAGCCTCCATTGATTTTTCCGAAGAAGGGTTGGAGTTTCAAAAAAGAGAAACCACCCTTGCGGAAATTCAAGCAATACAAAAAGATTTGCATGCACTCATTCAAACTTACCGTCAGGGGAAAATTTTCCGCGAAGGAGCGCAAGTGGCTCTACTGGGAAAACCCAATGTGGGTAAATCCAGCTTGCTCAACGCACTGCTCAAGGAAGACCGCGCCATTGTGACGCCCCTGCCGGGAACCACAAGAGACACGTTAGAAGAACGGCTGCGGATTCGCGACATTCATATCAATATCATTGACGCGGCGGGATTGCGCGAGAATCCCGAAGCCATCGAAAAGGAAGGCATGCAAAGAGCCAGGGCCGCGCTGGAGCGGGCCGACCTCGCGTTGGTGATTTTTGACAGCTCCGAAGCTCTGGATGCAAACGATGACCTGCTCATCCGGGAGGTATTGGACAAACCACATCGGATCATCTTGAACAAGTGCGATCTGCCGCAACGGTTGGAAGTCCCCACTCTGCAGGCAAGATTCCCGAATGCGGAATTCATCAGCATATCCGCAAAAAACGGGACTGGCCTGTCCGGGCTTTGCGATGCCATTTATCAATTCGTGATGGGCGATTCATCTCTCAATGAAACGCTGGTCATTACGCGCGAACGGCATCGGCAATGCCTGGTCACAGCAAACACTGCGTTGTTAAATTCCTGCGCATCCCTTGAACAGAATTTATCGGAAGAGTTTGTGGCGGTGGACGTCACCATTGCAATGGATCGTCTCGCAGTAATTTTAGGAAAAACCTTTGAAGATGATCTTCTCGATCAAATTTTTGGCGAGTTTTGTATTGGCAAATAATTTTTTTCCAAACAAAATTTTTTTTCGTTTAAACTTATATTGCAAGGTTGGAAAGCCATAAATAATTAAAGTTGGATTCGAGTCATTTAAAACAAGTTTGCATTTAATAGATAATCTACGGGTGTTTTTTTTGACAATCATTTGGTTACGGATATAATAACTTTTAATTATATGAATATAAAGTTCCGCAAAAATTCCTTCCAAATAGTAGGCGAAAGCAAACCCATCCGCGAAGTTTTTGAGTTGATCGAAAAGGCCGCTCCCACAAACAGTACGGTAATGATTTTTGGCGAGAGCGGCACCGGCAAAGAAATAATCGCGCGGGCCCTGCATGCTAAAAGTCTGCGTGCGGATAAACCTTTTGTCGCCGTCAACTGCGCCGCCATTCCCAGTGAACTTTTAGAGAGCGAGTTGTTCGGTTACGAAAAGGGCGCGTTCACCGGAGCCGGCGTCACACGCATCGGGCGAATGGAAATGGCCCATCAGGGAACGGTTTTTCTCGATGAAATCGGCGATATGCCGTTGACCCTTCAGGTCAAGCTCTTAAGGGTATTGGCGGAACGCGAAATCGATAGAATCGGCGGCTCCAAATCGATCCACATTGACATCCGGGTGATCGCCGCAACTCACAGAAACCTGGAACAGGCGGTGCAAGATGGAAGTTTCCGGGAAGATTTATATTATCGGTTGAATATTATTCCGGTCATGATGCCTCCCCTCAGGGAAAGAAGAACCGACATCCCCCTGCTTGCTAGGTTTTTTCTCGCCAAATTAAATCCAATCACAAATGATTTGGATAAAACAATCAGCGATGAGACCATGTCGATCCTGATGGATTATGCATGGCCGGGAAATATTCGCGAGTTGGCGAATTTTATCGAGAGGATGGTGGTTCTCAGTCCGGGCCCCGTCATCACTCCCCGGGATTTGCCGGACAAAATTTTGGGAAACCACCCCAGAGGAAAATGGGACACGCTCGAA
>JADFGI010000379.1 GCA_022567815.1 Nitrospinota bacterium | reverse complement strand
CTTGCTCTTGCTGTGTCCAGCGTCGCAGGTGCAACGCACAGCGCACGTATAGGGGCAAACCTTGTCAAACTCACCCTTCCGCATGGCGTCGATGGTTTCCTGATGCCAGATGGTGACGAAGCCTTCGTCGTTACAAATGAGACACTTGACGGTTTCTTCTCCATCGGTGAACTGGCGACCTGGCGACATGGTGGCGGGTTCGGCGAGCATCGACTTGATCCGAAACGGGATGCTATCGAAGTCTCGGTTGTACTTTGGCATGTCATCCTGGGCGAGCTTCTCGATAGCATCCTTAGCGGCTGTTAGGTTGATGCGGCCGAGACGATCACCCCAGAACCCGATGATTTTGTCGAAGTTCTTGTCAGGGTGCTTACGGATCTTCGCCGCCCAGTCGGCTAGCGACGGGATGACGACGCAGGCACTGCTCGCGCTGGCAAAAAACATCCATTCCGTCATCGTCGCGGGAATCGCCGAACGGGAGGGAGACGCGGTTTACAACTCCGCCCTGATAGTCGGGCCCAACGGATATATAGGGAGATACCGCAAAGCCCACCTCTTCGACACGGAGAAAGGAATTTTCCAGCCGGGGAATACCCCGCTTGAGGTTTTTGACGTGGGTTTCGCCCGTGTCGGAATCATGATTTGTTTCGACTGGCGGTTTCCGGAAACCGCGCGGACCCTGGCCCTTAAAGGCGCGGACATCATCGCCCACCCGGCCAATCTGGTGCTGGAGCACTGCCCCCAGGCTATGATCACCCGGTGTTTGGAAAACGGCATTTTTATCGCCACCGCAGACCGGGTCGGTTGTGAGGAACGCATACCCGGCCATCCACTGAAATTCATGGGCCAGAGCCAGGTTATCAACCCCTTGGGCGAGGTCCTTTACCGGGCGTCGCTGGACCGGGAGGAAACCCATGTGGTGGAAATCGACATTGAACTGGCGCGCAATAAATTTCTCAACCCTAACAATCATATTTTTCAGGACCGCAGGGAAGACCTTTACAGACTCAAATAACCAGCCTGGGGGCTGGATCCAACCAGCGTGACGCTGGACCCAACCAGCCTGGGGGCTGGACCCAATATTAACGGTCGATGGATTTATGGCTGACTAAACCTTCATCCGTACGGAATTTTCCTCCCCTGTAAGGGGCGCGTAGCGGGTGTAACGCTGGCTCCTCCGCGGAGGGCGAGTTTGCCTTCACGCCGTGCAACGTTTTTTTGGGGCTCGTGAGCGTGTGATATTCGACCTTTGCCTTCATGCCCCGTAGGGGTAAAGCGAACGTCTGCCCCGCATTTCCTCCCCGCGTTGCGGGGGGAAATAAATTTTGCTACCCTTTACCCTGATTTCATCTAATAATCAGGGCGATTGAGATTTAAACGGACAATTAAGAGTAAAGGCCATTCATCCCGCAATTTGTCGGTTTGGGTGTTATCCCACACGTGGGATTAATTCCCCGTGCCTGGCCACGCCGGTTATAATAAAAATTTTTGTCGAATACCCCGTTCGCATGCGGTCAGGGTCGTTCAATCGAATGAAAGGAATTGCATGGAAAAGAACAAGTCGAGATTTTTGAAGAACGACGATGGAACCATTTATGATTCCCTGACCAGTTTGACCTGGCTGGCGAAGGATTCACGATTGGACCTCGAAAAAGATGTCAGCTGGGACCAAAGCCAAGAATATATGAAAGAAACCAACGATAAAAAAATTGCAGGGCACAGCGATTGGAGACTTCCCTCTATCCACGAGGCCACGTCACTTTACGATAAATCCAAACTCAACAAGGATTACAAGGGGGCAGACATCAATATCGATTCCGTTTTCCCTCCGGGGATGGCCAACTGCACCTGGACCAGTGAAACCCGGGGGAACGAAGGGCAAATCATTTTTTATGTGAACGGCATGCCTTATTGGTACAAGAAAGAGGATAAAACCATTTCCCACGCGGTTCGGTTGGTGCGGCGGGATTGATCGCCCGCCGGGATGGCAACGCCGGGTCCAGCGTCACGCTGGACCCTGAAAAGCATGGCGCGAGCCAATCATTTTGCTTTTTTAACATTTTTTGGCCGCAACCCAAAATAAGGCACCGTGTCATCCTGGATCGAAAACTTTCGGTAAAGAGCTTGAAACTCCTCTGTGCTCAACGAGGGGTCCAGCAACTGCTGAACCTGCTCCGGGGAAACTTTTTGCTGGGACGGCTCATCAAACATGGTAAGGCCGACCCCAAACCAGTGCCCGGAAATGAAGGCCTGAGTCACCAGACTTTCTACCCCGTTGGTGTATTTCAAAGTCGTTTGCAACACATGACGGGCGATATACGCGGGAACACAACGTCCGATGGCCACCACCTTGGCGGTATCGCCCATGGGAAACGGGCGCAAGGCCACCCGGGTATTGCCCATTTCAGCGAATTCTTTATAGATGGCTTTCCTGTTCTTTTTGAATTTCTTCGAGATATATCCTTCCACCTTCACCGATTTTTCCCCCACTGGAACGCATTCATTATTGGCCAAAGCCTTAGGTGCGGCGAAACCCAAAGTTAGAAACAAAACCACCCAAACTGTGAAACTCTTTTTATTGAACATAAATTTCCATTTCCAAAGGTTTGAAAATCCTGAACTATTTAAATGACCTAAAAAATATGGACCATCCTTTGATATAATGCAAAAACCAGCCCTTATCTAGACTTGGATTTTCACGATAATATGGAGGGTATCCCGTAGCAATTATTCTTAAACATTTTTTCGTGAGTATTCGTCAGCGCATTTTTCACTGCAAAAAAAGTAATCTTTACCGCGCACCGTTTTTTGTAGAGCTTCGGATAGGGGAACATACGTTTCGCAGTTGGGATCCTTGACCATCTCCTTGGTGTCACCGGCCTCATCTTCCCGGTCGGAAGAAGGAAATAGTGCGCGGACCAACCAAATAAAGACGGCCACGACGAGTCCAAAAATTAGAAGTCTGGTCATAGGTATATTGTAATTTTTACCAGGATCGAATTCAACGTAATTTAATCAACGGCTCTTGATAGAGGAAAAGGTTTCTGCGCATGCGGTTTTAGCAAAGAATTCAATAATGAACGAGTCCGCCGCAAGCTCCTCTGCGGAGGGCGAGTTT
>JADFGI010000029.1 GCA_022567815.1 Nitrospinota bacterium | reverse complement strand
CTGTGGGTTCAGGATCTTCAAGATGGTTCCCGCGTCCAAATAACTTCCAGTCCGGCAATAGAAGTTTCTCCCTCCTGGTCGGAAAAGGGTGACCGAATTTTCTTCACCCGTTACCAGGACGATACCAATTTTGACGGCGAATTATCCATCAATGACAACCCCAGTATTTGGAGTGTTGCTTTCGTTTCCGGAAAGCCGGGAAAATTTCGCCAGTTGACGGACAGTTCGACTTACGATCTTTTTCCGCAAACGTCCGCCAATGGAAAGTTGGTTCTCACTTCCAATCGGCAATCCAGTATCGATATATGGGAAATGTCGGATGAAGGATTATTGCCCAGGGCGGAGGGTTACGGGAACTCGCTTCAGGTCGTGGCCGACCTTTGTTCCGGGCCGGAAGGGTATTCCTACACCTGCCTGATGGGTTACGCAAACATCGTCAATGAATTCGATGGAATAGACAGCCTCGCCCGCATCCGCTACCGGTTTGCCGTGGGATTTAAAAAGCGCGGCCATCCGGAAAAAGCCACCCGCTTATTTGAAGAGATCATTAAAAAGCATCCCGATGAAAAAGAATACCGGGGATTAGCCGAGATCGAACTTTTACTGTTGGAACTGGACCGCTTTCGGCAGAAGGGTCCGACCGTCCATATGGAAAAAGTCAGGGCCGGAATAGGACAATTGGAAAGTATTGCCAGCCGCTATCCTGAATCCATTCATATCGGGGCGCGGGCGTTTTTTGAAATGGGAAATCTCTATTTTCAGCTGGACGATCATGGACGCGCTCTGGACCATTACAAAAAAGTCATCAATGGATATCCCAGTCAACGGTTTTTGTCGGCGGGCGCGGCATTTTCCCAGAGTCAAATCTACTCCCTTGTAGGGGATCGCGAGAAGTTGGTCCTGGCCTATGTGCAGGTGGTGAAAGATTATTACGATGTGGAGTTCTGGAGCGATAAAGCGGTCAAGGAGATTCTGAATATTTATGAAAAGCAACCCACAGTGGAAAAGAAAGTTTCCAGCCTGCAAACCCTGACGGAGCGATACAAAGATCTGCCGCGTCTGGCAGGGGCCATTCAGAACCGCATCGGAGAACTTTTTTATCAAGCCAACGAAAACCTGTTAGCCAAGGAAGCTTACAAAAAAACCATCGACCGGTTTTCTGAAGCAAGTTCTCAAGCGTTCCACGCCAAAATAGCTCTGGCAAATATTTATTCTGAAGAGGAAAATTTTGAAAAGAGTTTGAGCCTCTACAATGAAATTTCTGCGGATGCCGAATTATCCCAGGACTACGCGCAACAGGCAAAAGAGGGTCTGATCCGCAAAACGCTGGGGAAGGGAGCCTGGGAATTGAAAGTTGGGGAGGTCAAGCTGGCTTTGAAAACCTTCCGCAGGTTGATGGATTTTAGTCCCGAAACGGTGGGAGCGCACCGCGGATATTTGCAGGCGAACGCGGCCTTGAAGAAAAGTGAAAAAGCAGTCCGGTTTTATAAGGATCGTTTGGAAAAAGACCGCAAGGATTCCGCGGTGGATCATTACGCCCTTGGATTGGCTTACACCTATCTTTCGCCGCCGGATTGGGATCAGGCGGAAAAGGCGATTTCTCAAGCGTTGGCTATCGATGCTCAGCAGGTCTTTTATCACCAGACCCTGGGCTTTATTTTTGAGCAAAAAGAACGCCTGATAAAGGGGGAAGATTATCTGGAACGGGCCGTTGCGGAATACCAGATGGCCCTGGCCTTGAACGATGAAACCCTCGATCCCGAAAACGAAGCCAATCTGATCTTGAACCTGGGCAACGGGCATCACCTGTTGAACAACCATTTTTCCGCCACCCAATATTACAATAAAAGAAAATCCAGCGGCGTTGGCTTTTTCAATCTGGAAAGGGAAAGCATCTTTCATCAGAGGTTCGGAGAGAGCGCGTTTAAAGCCGGATTTCATGACGAGTCTCTCAGGCAATACAAAAAAGCCCTCAAGATCGTGTCCGGGAAAAAAGATTTGAACCGCATGGCCGAACTGAACGACCGGATCGCCCTTGTTTATCAGGATAAAGAGGATTTCGCCGGGGCAGTGGAGTATTTTTCCAAAACGCTCGAACTCCATCAGCAGGCGGGCAATCAGGTGTCGCTTTCGCGTACCCTCAGAAACATCGCCAATAATTTATTTTCATTGAACGAGGAAAAGGCGGAGCCGGATACAAAATCCATGAACCAGGCGCTCAATAATTATTTTCAAGCCATTGAAAGCCTGGAAAAACATGGCGTTGTGCAAAGGGCAAAAAAGAAAAAGAAAGACGCCTTGTTTGGAATAGAAATTCAAACCGGGCTTGGGGATGACGCTTCGGCGGCGGCGACAGGATTTGACCTGGTGGGCGAGCAAAAACTCATTTTTCATTACATCGGCAAAATCTACGGCGATTTCAGGGAATACGGTAAGGCGGTCGAATATTTTAAAAAGAAACTCGCGTTGATTCCGGAGGACCTCGATGTCGAAAAAAACGTCCCCATCCTTCTGGAAAAGGCCCTCCTGCAGAATCAGGTTGGTAATTTTCTTTTTCACGATGGAAAGTATGATGCCAGCCTCGACTATTTCAATGAGTCCTATGAACTCAGCCGCAAGCTGAACAACAAGCGCGGAGTCGCGGTCAACGCCGTAAATATAGGGCAGGCAGTTTTTACCAGGTGTCAATATCTTCCTCTTGCCGGATTGAAAGGGGAGATCGAAAACGCCATCCGCCTGCTCAAGGAAGCGTCCACCGAGATGGGGCCGATTGAAACCTCTCCCAGCCCCGAATACATTCTGATTGCCAGAAACTATCTGGGAATTTTTTACCATTACCTGGGATATTATTTCTCCGCCGATGCCAGTGCTGGCGTGAAAAAGAAATCGAGGGAATCGTTGAGGTCGATTGTGCGGGCCTCGACTTCGAGGATGAGACGTGAATTCGATCACATAAAACAATCGCGAAGTTATTTTGAAGAGGGGTTGTCCCTGCTGGGTCGGAGCAAGAAGTCGTTTCCTGAAATTGAATCCGCCTTGCGGCAAAATCTGGAGTTGACGGTTGGGCTTGCGGGAAAGGCAAAAGATTCAAACGCTGAGGAGCCCGGAAAAATCATCCCGCTTCATCTTGAGTGGCAATACAAATACATTGAATTTTTGGTGGCGGATGATTCCCAACGCTTGCCTCTGCTTCTGGACGCGGAGAAGCTTTTAACCGCACTTCCCTATGGCGTGATTGGCGATAATTCCTCGACCCTTTCGATGGTAGAAGATCTTTATCTCGCTATCACGCGCTTGTTAATTGAGGAGAGAAGGCTTGCCGAGGCATTGATGTTTTCCGAAAAGGGCAGGCAAAAGTTGCTGGTGGCTCTTCGGCCCGAGTTGGAGCTGATCGACGAAGACCGGCGCAATTATTACGATGAACTTTCCGGTTATGCCGATCGATATCTGTTGGCGGTGGAACTGGAATCTCAAGGCAAGGGCGAAGAGGCGGAACAGGGAACCGATGAAATTATCGAAGAATATCAGGATGTGCTTGGAGCGCTTCAGGAAGAAAATCCCTCACTGGCGGCGCTTTTTGCTCCCTACGTCCCGGCGATTAAAGAAATACAGGACCTACTGCGCGATGGCGAGACCCTGCTCAAATACCAGATGGTTTCTGACCGTCTGCTTATTTGGAAAATTGATTCCGAATCTATTTACGTTCGCCGGATTGCTGTGAACGCTGAATTGTCTCAACGGATACTGGCGGTAGGAAGAGAAGGCGGCAAGGCCTCCCCTTCCGATCTTCAGTTATTCGGTAAAGCCCTGATGGTACCCACGCAGGAGGCGATCCAAAAGAGCAAAGCCTTGACAATTCTGGCCGATGGCGCTTTGGAGTTTCTTCCCTGGGCCGCTCTGCCCCTGGGTGAGAAGACATTGATCGAGACCGTTGCGGTGACGTTTATTTCCTCATTGGCGCACCGCTATTTTTCCGAGTCGAAAAAGAATCTGTACAACTCGCGGATTTTGGCTGTGACCGGTTCAGGATTCGACAAGGTCTCGCCCCGTTTTGCTTCCGCCGTCAACCTTGGCGGAGATACCGCCGGCCTCGACGCCTTTCAGAGTCAATGGCCGCATTACGGCGTGATTCATATCGACAGCCGGACTCACCTTGGCAGGCTCGATCCCGCGAATTCATTCATTGCCATTGGACGACGGCAAAATCATTTTCAGCGGGTGGACCTTAAGGACCTTTACGCGCAACCTTTTGAATCGAACTTCATCGCGTTGAACGACGTCGAGCCGGAGTTTCACCCGGAACTGAGGTTGTCTCCCACCGCGCCGCTGATTCAGGCCCTGACGGTCAAGGGGTATCCCGGCATCCTCTTGCGTAGCGGCGGCGCATTTGATCCGGTCATCCACGATGAGTTGATGGAAGTATTTTATAAAACTTTCCGCCAGGGCAGGCCGGCGGAATCTCTACGACGGGCGCAAATGGAAATCGCCAAACGCCATCCGGAATCCCTGGCGTGGGCCAGCTACCGGTTTTACGGATTTTCCGGAATGCAGGAAGAAGCGAAACTCGAGTTTGCCCGGACGCATTTCATGGAAAATGCCATAATGGGCGCTCAGGCATTCACCGATCAGGATTGGCTGGGAACCATTGATAATCTGGAAAAAGCCCTGGCTCTGGTGGATTTCCTGCCAGATAAAAGCCTGGTCGAAAGAATCGTTAAAACCCTGGCTCAGGCTGCTTATAACCTTGAAGATTATCCAAAGGCGATTCAATATCAGGAGGAGCTTGTAAAACTGGCCGCGCAGAAGGAAGACCCGGAAGAAAAGGCGGAGGCGCTTTATTTTCTGGGCATCCTCTATTCCCGAGCGGAAAACTATCCCACTGCCGTGGGTTATCTGCGTGAGGCTCTGGCCATCTATGAAGAATACGAAATTCTCGACCGGCTGGCGGAAAATTACAGTCAACTTGGAATTGTTGAAGAAAACGCCCTGGATTATGACAAAGCGCTGGCGGCGTTTACAGCGTCCTTGACCCTCAACGAAGAGATCGGCGAAGACCTGAACCGGGGACGGGAACTGAGGCGTATCGGCAGGATTTATTATCTCCGCTTGAACCAATTCGCAGAGGCCAGGAAATACTTTCAGCAAGCCTATCAGTTGTTTGAGGAATTGGAAAACAACGAGCAGAAAGTGGAAACCTTGCTGGAGTTGGGGCTGGTCGCGGAAAAACTGGGGGATTTCACCCAGGCCCTGGATTTTTATCAAAAAGCGCAGACTCTGGCCTCTGCTGAAGATTTGCAGAAAGGTCTTTCCAAAGCCCTGCTGTATCAAGCCAATTCCCATTGGTTTCAAGGAAATTATCAAAAAGCCTTCCGCTTTCAGAAAGAATCGTTGAATATCGCCGAAGCAGAAAACGACAAGCGTCAGCAAACTTTTATCTACAACACTCTCGGCCTGATTTACTGGACTTTGAACGATTCCGAGCGGGCTCTGGAGCACTTGAATCACAGTCTGGAACTGGCGCAGGAAATACGATCCACCCTGGATGTGGCATCAGCGAACAACAACATTGGCCTGGTTTACCGGAAAGACAAGAACTACGAAAAGTCCATCGAGTATTTTAACAGGGCCCTGGAAAAGGACATCGAACTCAAGTCCAAATGGGGGCAAGGCTACACCCACCGCAATCTGGGAATGAGCTTTTTGCGCATGGGCCAGTTGGATCAGGCCGAACCTCATATCATGCAGGCGATTGAACTGAGCCGGGAAATCGGCAACCAAACCAATCTGGTGAAAGCCATGCTGGAGTCCGGTCACCTGGCAATCGAAAAAAATGATTGCGATAAAGCGATTCTTATTTTTCAGGAGACGGGAACCCTTGCGGAAAAGTTGAATATTCCCGAAGTCCACTGGCGGGCCTTGCGCGGCGGCGGTGTTTGTCTGGCAAAGGCCGGAAAATTGACCGAGGCGGTGGAGCTTTACAAGCAGGCTGTGGCCGTGGTGGACCGCATGCGGGCCGCCATCAAGGTTGAAGAATTTCAAAATGGTTTCCTGACCGACAAGCAGGATGTCTATAAAGAATTGATTCTCGTGTTGCTGAATCTGGGCAAGGTGGAGGAATCGTTTAATTATGCCGAACGGGCCAAGTCCCGAAGTTTCATCGATCTGTTGGGCAATCAGAAAATCAGTTTGAAAAACGATATCAGCCAGAAACTTTACGATAGCTTGACGGATCAAAAACAAAAAATCCGCTCCATTGAAGACGCTTTGAGCGCCGCCCGGTCGGGAGAGGATGAAGAAGTCATCAAGGGCATTGCCGGGAACCTGGTGAAAGCCCGAACGCGTTATCAGGATCTGTTGATTCAGGCGAAAGAGGAAAGCCCTGAAATTTCCAATTTCATCACCGTGGAATCCATCACACTCCAAGAACTGGATAATTTACTGGAACCGCAAGTGGCCCTGGTGGAATATCTGGTGACGGAAAACGAACTGGTGGCATGGGTCATCCGCAAGGGTAGTATTGATGTCGTGCGGACTCCGGTGAAGCAAGCCCAACTCGACACATTGGTTAAAGATTACCGCAAGCGCATGCAACAGCTTGCGCCGCTTGAAGAGCAGTCGGCCCAACTTAATGATTGGTTGATCCAGCCCATTGAGAAATTTATTGCCGATAAGCGGGTGTTGGGGATCATTCCGCACGGAATGCTTCATTATGTTTCGTTCTCTTCATTGAAAAATGATGAGAGCTATCTGGTGGAGCGGCATCCACTGTTTTATTCTCCCAGTGCGTCGGTGCTGAAATTTACTTTTGCAAGACGAAGGGTAAAAGATGAATCAGCGGTGGTGAAGGTTCTTGCGCTGGGGAACCCCGATTTGGGTGACCTTAATTACGACCTGCCGCTGGCGGAGATGGAGGTCAACGCCATCAAATGGAATTTTCCCCAGATCGATGTTTTGACGCGGGAGAAGGCGACTGAAAAATGGCTCAAGGACCACATCGGGGAATACCAGATCATTCATATCGCATCGCACGGTGAGTTCGATCCGGTCAACCCCCTGTTCTCATCCTTGAAGTTGACCAAGGACGAGACTGAGGATGGAAACTTCGAGGTCAATGAAGTGTTTTCATTGACCATCAATGCGGATATCGTCATCTTCAGCGCCTGTCAGACGGGATTGGGCAAGATCACCGGCGGGGATGAACTGGTGGGCCTGAACCGGGCTTTTATTTATGCCGGGACGCATTCCCTGTTGTCGTCGTTGTGGCGGGTCAGCGACATTTCCACAGCAATTCTCATCAAACATTTTTATCGAAACTATGTCGTGGACAATAAAGGGGAAAGTTTGCGCAAGGCGCAATTGCTGGTGAAGCGGCTTTATCCGCATCCTTCCTATTGGGCGGCGTTTAATTTGACGGGAGATTACCGCTAGCAGGTTGCTGAAAATATACTAAACACAAAGGTTCCCACTTATTGTCATGCTGAGCCTGTCGAAGGATGACCTTGGTATAAGGGTTGTTTTCACACTTCGACAGGCTCAGTGTGACAGTTACGGGAAGCAAAAATCATTTTTCAGCAATCTTATAGAATCAATCATCCATTGGGAAATCGGGAAACACCTGCCCCGCTTCGATGAGCACCCATCTCTCCGAAGTGTCTCCCAATACCAGTTCCAGGGAATCGTTTAATTTTATCAAGGGAAGAATGTCCGCAGGCAGGCGCAAACGAAACGCTTCCTTGTCCCGTTGGCCCTCAAGAGTTACGGTGTTATTCTCGATTTTCATCACAGTGAAAACATCGTTGACCGTTTTGACGATATCGGGATGGGTCTCCAGAACACGTTCAGATTCGTTATCGAGAAGGTGACTGAGCGTGAGACATCGTTCCTGCATGGAGCACAAATCCTTTATCATTCCCATCAGATTGCGTTGCGCCAGGCCGTGTTCAATGCCATTCTTATCCATCCATTTAAAAAAGGAAAACACCTCAAACAAAATGGTGTTCATTTCGTCTTCTTTTGAGATGGAACTGAAAGGCAGGAAGGCCACGACAAAATAACTGAGGCAGACGCCGTCGATGTCCAGAGGTGATGCGGTCAGCAGGGGGTTATCTTCCGGTCCTTCCGAGGACAGCCCAGCCTCCAGCAACCCGGAGTGAAACAATGAGAGACTGTGACCCAACTCTGGCGTGGGAGTGGAGGGTTCCCGCTTG
Organism: Nitrospinota bacterium; assembly: GCA_022567815.1. Classification (GTDB taxonomy): domain Bacteria; phylum Nitrospinota; class Nitrospinia; order Nitrospinales; family VA-1; genus JADFGI01. The sequence goes on along the minus strand of JADFGI010000029.1, from coordinate 6,223 downwards.
ACTTGGGTTTCCACCGCATATTCCCGCATCAACTCATAAAGTCTCATAAATTTCTCTCCTTATTGAGTTTTTGCGGAGCAGGATTCCTTGAGAACCTGCAGGCAAGTTTCGATATCCTCTATTTTTAGGTCGCCCATATTGGCGATGCGAAAAATTTTATTTTGCAGATTGCCCTGTCCGGCGTATATCACAAAGCCTTTGCTTTTCAGCCAGGCATGCAAGTCCGAATAGGCGATGCCTTCCGGAAGGCGGAGGGCGGTAAGGCAATTGGAGCGGCGGCCTTCGGGAATCAGAAATTCCAGTCCTATTTCAGAAAAGCCTTTGCGGAATAAATCCGCGGCATCTTTGTAACGTTGGATTCGTCCCGCGACGGTTTCTTCCATCAATTCATCGAGGGCCTCGTCGAGAGCGTAATGGATTTGTACCGCCGGAGTGAACAGCGTGTCCCCGGACTCCTGGGCGCGATGGCTTTCCATCAAGTTAAAGTAAAGTGATCTGGCGGGAATATTCTTCAGTCTGCAAAGATCATTTTTACGAAATAAAACGAAGGCCACGCCGGGGAGTCCCTGAATACATTTGTTGGCCGTTCCGATGGCGAAATCCATAGGGCATGTGGTAAAGTCAATCGCATCTCCCGCAAGAGAACTGATGCAATCGACGAGGAATTTTTTTTCGTACTTGCGGGCAAGGCCGCCCACTGCTTCCAGCGGGTTCAGCAGTCCGGTAGTGGTTTCATGATGAACGAGGGCGACCACTTCAATATCGGGATGTTCTTTCAAAGCGGTTTCCACATCATCCATGCGCGGCGGTTTGCCCCATTCGTAGTTCAAAACGTGTTTGGGAAATTGATAAATCTCTGCGATTTTGGCGATGCGTGCCCCGTACACTCCATTTTGTATTATCAGAATGGATTTTCCCGGACTCAAACAGGAGGAGACTCCCATTTCCAGGGCGGCGGTTCCCGAACCGGAAACCAGGACGGACGCGTATTCATCCTCGATATCAAATACTTGCAGTAATTTTTGCCGGATGGCCCCCATCAAGTCGGAAAACTCAACTTCGCGATGGCATAAATCGCCCCTCAACAAGGCGTCGCGCACTCTGGGCGTCACGTTTACCGGGCCGGGATTTAGCAGGACAGGGGGTTTCACCGTATTAATATCCAGTTATATTCATCCGTAAAATGGTTGGAAATCAGTCTAACCCAGTGGATAAGAGTTAGGCAAAATTTATTCCTCTTACACAAGAGACCATTGCATAACCCGTCGTTGCGAGAAGCCAAGGGCGACGAAGCAATCCAGAATTCTGGATCTACCCCTGCGGGGCACGAAAGCTTAGGAATATTATAACGGCCACGCCACTTTCAGCGGCTCGCGACGACGATATGGGTGGTTTTCAGGGCTCGTGAACGAAGTGAGCGTCAGCCCTCCTGCGTAGCAGGCTCTTCCTCGCCGCGTGGCGGCGTGGGGTTGAAAACAAAGGAAATCCTGTTTAAACTCAGGTCATGCGCTTTATTTTTTCCATTATGATGGGTGTTGCAGTTATAGGCGGCAGTTTTTTATTTGCGCCGACAGCTTCGGCGGATTATTCCAAATTGACGCTCCCCATAATCAAGTACCGGGGCGGCGACTACCGGCCCCGGCCAGAAGCGGTGAGAAGTTTGATGGCTCAGTTGGCGCGGAGAACCTCCATCGAGGTCAATCGGGAACCCATCGAAATAGCGCTCACCGATCCCAATTTATACCACTATCCTTTTATTTATTTGGCGGGAAACGCCGGGTTCGAGCCTTTTTCTCCAAAGGAATTGCGGATACTGCGGCATTACCTGGGGTTCGGCGGATTTCTTTTGATCGATGACAACTCTTCTAAAATCCACTCGGAATTCGACGCATCGGTGAGGAACCTGATCTCCCAACTGTTCTCTAAAATTCCTTTACAGAAAATACCCAGGGACCACTCTATTTACCGGTCATTTTATTTGATCAACCGGGCGGCGGGGCGCGTCATTCTCAATCCTTTTCTCGAAGGAATTTCCATTAAAGGCCGGACGGTTCTGGTTTATTCTACCAACGACCTTGGCGGCGCGTGGTCCAAGAATAAACTGGGGCATTGGAATTATGACATCGTCGCCGGCTCAAGCAGGCAAAGGCAGGGGAGTATCCGGCTGGGGGTCAACATCGTCATGTATTCCCTGACCCTGGATTATAAAAAGGACATGGTGCATTTGCCTATCATTCTCGAAAGATTGCGAAGATACCATTCAAAGTGAATTTCCTCATCGAATTCTTCGGTCCCGGCCTGGCGGAATATAATGAATGGGACATCCAATGGGCGCCTGAAAACAGCGAGGCCATCATCGCTATTTTGGGCGTGTCGGTTCCCCTGGCCTTATGGTTTTTTTGGACCAGCCTCTCGCGTATTCCCTCACGGCTGAAAAAAGTTTTACTGTTCAGTCTAAGAGTCTCTACGTTTCTTTTGCTCGGGCTTCTTCTGCTCAAACCACAACTGGAGTTGAAAAAAAGCCATTCCCAGAAAAATTCCATTGCCATATTGCTGGACGGCAGTAAGAGCATGTCCATCAAAACCTTTCCCACGGAAGAAAAGAGAATCGACCTGGTGCTCCAAACCCTGGAGGCGAACAAGGATTATTTTGCCGGTTTGAAAAAGGATTTTAGTGTGGACACCTTTTTCATTTCAGACCATATCGAACTCTCTAGCGATGTCGATGGGCATTACCATGCCCATATGCCAAACACCGATTACAGCAAAGTCTTCGCGGATTTAAAAAAACATTATGAAAAGAAACCCCTTGCAGGGGTTTTCCTGTTCACCGATGGCGCCGATCTGACCCAGTCGTCTGGCGATCCTTCGAGTGGATTGGTGGAGATACTGGCTGGTTTCAAGAGCCCTGTTCACACCTTTCAGGCGGGAACCAATGAATCCTTCAAGGACTTGTCCATACAAAGTCTCGATGTCCCCGACTTCGGGTTTGTTCATCAGCCGATCCACCTTACGGTTTCCCTGTATGCCTCATCCATGGGAAACAAAAATATTCCTCTGGTGCTTAAAGAGGGCAAAAACATTCTTATTTCGAAAATGGTGGAGATTCGCAAAGATCAGGCTTCATACAAGGTGGATTTGCAGTTCACCCCCAGAGATCTGGGTCAGCGGGTTTATTCTTTGTCCGTACCCCTGTTTGCCGGGGAATCCATTGCATCGAACAACCGCAGGCATTTTCAGGTCAAGGTCATCCGCGACCGCACCCGCATCCTTCATCTTAATGGACGTCCTTCCTGGGACTCCCGTTACCTGCGCGAGGTGCTGGTCAGCAATCCCAAGGTGGACCTGTTGTCCTTTTTTATTCTGAGGACGCTGAGCGACGATGTGGCCGCGCCAACCTCGGAACTCAGCTTGATACCTTTTCCTTCCAACCTGTTGTTCAACGATTATCTCAATTCGTTTGATCTGGTTATCTTCCAGAATTTTCGTTTTGAGTCGTTCATCGATAAAAATTTACTCAACAACATCAAATCCTATGTTCAAGGAGGCGGGGCTTTTCTGATGATTGGCGGAGAACTCTCTTTTCAGGGAGGCGGCTACGACCGGACCCCGATAGAGGATATCTTGCCCGTCACCATGCAAAGGGGAAGGAAAATTTTTTCGAGTGAGGAGTTCAGGCCGGTGGTGGAAAAAAATCTACAGCACCATCCCATCCTCCGGTTGGAAAAGAAGGATGCATTCAACCAAAAGACCTGGCAATCCCTGCCGCTGTTGAACGGCCTGAATCTCGGCCTGATTGCCAAACCCGAATCCCACGTTTTGGTTGGTTATAAAAAAGAGGGAAGCCTGGTACCTGTTCTAGCCGTCGCCAAAATGGGCAAAGGCAGGACCGCTGTCCTGGCGACCGATTCGTCCTGGAACTGGAATTTCCGCAGAGTGGGGGAGGGCGGGAGTGGCAGGTACTATGAAAAGTTCTGGAATAATGTGATCGGCTGGATGACCAACGCGCCGGAAACTCGTCTATTGCGACTGGAATCCGATAAGGAACGGTACAAGAAAGGCGAGGAGGTTCTCGTCAGATTCAATGTTCTCAAGGAAGACTACACACCCGCCTCTGGAGAAAAGGTGAACCTGACCCTCACCAAAGTTTCCGGCGAGACTGAAAAACACGTTTTGGAATCGGATCAAAATGGAGACGGCGCTTTTCAATTTCTGCCTGACCGGGAAGGATTTTATGCCGTTCAAATTGAATTGAACCGGAAAGGCGACAGGATTTCCGACAAAATCAGCTTTGGCGTGTTTGAGGAGACGGCGGAGTTTGACAGACCTCTTGTCAACGCCTCCTTGCTGAAAAATATTGCCGGGATCACTGGCGGTCAATATGTGATCCTGGACGGGCCCAAAGACCTTTCCGGTTACAGGTTTGAGAACCCGGAAGTCATGGTACAAACAAAAAGAAAAACGTTTTCCTTGTGGGATAACTGGTGGTCCTATGGCTTGTTGGTGGGGTTTCTCATGATCGATTGGTGGGCTCGCAGGAAATCGGGTTTGAGTTGACAGTCTCTGAAGAACATCCTCACATAATGCTCATTGTGAAGGCATTGGATTTCAGGTAATATCGTTCGCCAAAGGGCTGTTTGCTGAATGTAATTAATTTAGCCAGAACAGGCATGGGATGGAAGACCTGTGCCACCACACAATTCCCCTTCTTACTAGATTACTTACTCTAATCGGAGAACATGCGAAAATCATTTAAAAGCGGACCGAATATTCGGCAATGGGTACACGACCGGATCGCATTTTTGGCGGTGGTCATATTTGTTGTGGGCGCGTCGATTAATATTGCCGTGGATCAATTTCTCTCTCAGGACAATATTTGGCTCCATCCCATTAAAGAATTTTCCTTGCTGATCGCATTGATCGGAATCGTTTCCTTCGGTTACGAAGTTTTTTTGCGCGACCTGACCTTCCGGGAATACAAGCAGGCCTTGCAGGAAATCCTAAATCCGGACGCTGTGAGATTGGGAATTCAGGGGATTTACAAGAACCGTTCCGAACTGGGGTCGGCAACGTCCTTCGAGGGACTGTTCAAAAAGGTAAAGCGGGAGATATTCATAGGCGGTTCGTCCCTTCTGTCCATTTCCACATCCAGCAGGGAGCTTCTCAAGGAAAAAGTTCTCAAGGGAATCAATGTAAAGCTTTTGCTCATGGACCCTGACTCCCAGGTGGTGGAACTGATAACCAAGCAGGGGGGAGGCAAACACACATTTCTCAACGAAATCAAAACCTCGCTTTTGCTGTTGCAACGGGTTCAAGATGAAATTGAAGAGACGGCGGGATATTCGGGAAAGGCCAAATTGATCGTTCATACCTATGACACGATTCCTTCGCATTCATTTATATCGGTGGATTCCGGCGATTCGACTGGCGTCATCATCGCCGATATCGGTCCTTACCTTGGGCGGTCCACCCCACGGCCCAGCATGATGGTCGTCAACAAAAAAAACGGGATGTACGATTACTGGCAGGAAATGAACAACCTGATGTGGGAGAACAGCAAACCGGTGAATTTCACGCCCGTCGAATCGCTGGGATCAAAAACCAAAACGCTTGTTCTCTCCAGCGGCAGGGAAACGGATTTCTACGATACCCAGACCGAAAGTTGGCGACCGGCATCCATCGCCCAGATGGACCCTGGTTGGCGGACGATCAAGGGGAGCCATTGGATTTGGATCCGGGAATCGGCGACCCTGGAAGAGGCGAAAACTGGCAGTCAAAACAAATTCCGGGTGCAATTCGATATTCCGCCAGGGAAACAGGAGTCGATCATCCGGGCCGAGTTGCTCCTGCGTTCCGACGATGCCTGCCACATCACCGTCAACGATGTCGGAATGAATCAGGAGTTCGGCGGGTCCGATTATCCCGACCCGTTCATCATCGATATTGAAAAATTCATTAAAGATGGTGAGAACACGATTTCCTTCGAGCTCATTTGTTTTGCCAAACCCAACGCCGAAATCCCGGAAGATAACCGAACCGGATTGATTTACCGCCTGCATATCGAGTACCGGGAATAGCCCACTATGTGGAAGGAAGCTTGGGCCTGACGCTACGCGAGGCCCTGAAAACGTTTGGGAATTATATATTTGACTAAGCATAAAGTCATTGTGTGATTCATTTATTAGGAAACGATTAATGTATAAAGAATTGATTGAAAATACTT
>JADFGI010000378.1 GCA_022567815.1 Nitrospinota bacterium | reverse complement strand
CGACGAAGCCATTATAATATTCCGAAGCTTTCGTGCCCCGAAGGGGTAAATCCAGAGACTCTGGGTCGCCGCGCCGCTTTGCGGCTCGCGATGACGTATAGGTTGGTTCAGGGTAAACTCCATGAAGATTCTCCACTTATGCAAAGGTCTCTTATTGAAGGGGTTGGCTCATAGTCGAGTAAAAATTTTCGAGCCGCCCTGGGTTAAACCTTCGTGTTTCTCAGAGTTTCCGCCGCCACTTCCGGGAGAACGGGATTGATGTAAAACCCTGTTCCCTGCTCGAATCCCGCCATTTTGGTTAATTTGGGCATGATTTCGATATGCCAGTGGTAATGTCGGCCATTGTTCCCGTTCATCGGTGACGTGTGCAGTACAAAATTGTAGGCGGGTTCCCCCAGAGCAACCCGCATTTTCATCAACGACTCCTTTAGAAGTCCTGCCAATTGGGAAAGATCTTGCGCATCGCAATCCTCGAATCGGTCTGAATGAAACTGCGGTAACAACCACATCTCAAAGGGAAATCGCGGAGCATAAGGACATAGAGTGATGAACCGTTCATTTTGAGTGACAATGCGCAGACGGGTCTTTTTTTCCAGCGAGACGATATCGCAAAAGATACACCGCTGTTTTGAATCGAAATATCGTTGCGCTCCCGTGATTTCACCGCGCACCAGTTCAGGAACAATGGGCAAAGCGATCAATTGACAATGCGTATGCTCCAGCGTGGCTCCCGCCGCTTCGCCGTCGTTTTTGAAAATCAGGATATATTGGAATCGCGGGTCTTTTTTTAAGTCGAGCATTCGCAATTTGAATGCCAGCAAAGTATCTTCGATCCTCCCGACCGGGAGTAAATCCAGGTCCGCCTGATGGTCGGGCGATTCAATGATGACTTCGTGAGCGCCGATACCATTCATCTTTTCGTATAGACCATCGTCACTCCGGTCCATCTCGCCTTCGATTCTTAAGGCGGGAAACTTGTTGGAAACGACCCTCAATGTCCAATCGGGAGAATTCGGATGAGAATTTTCTGGTCGAAAAGCCAGAATTTCCGGCGGAGTTGATTTTTCATTGCCCCGGCAAAAAGGGCAAATTCCTTTGTGGAGTTTTTTTGTCGGCGCCGGGAAATCCTGCGGACGTTTCCCACGGTCCGGAGAAATGATGACCCAGCGATTCAATATGGGGTCTTTTCTGAGTTCGGGCATGGAAAACGGGTCGGCGAAGACTGGTTTATATAGGAGAGATGGACCAGATGGAAAATTCTGGCATCATACTAGGGAAGGGGATATCGAATGTCAATCAGGGATGAGGGAGCCAGCGTGACGCTGGACCCGAATGGCAACATCTTTCCCTGTCAGCAAACGTTTTCTCGGCAAACGAGTTATTGCCTGTTGCCCCTAATCGGGTGGTACACCGTCAAATTTGTATTGATGGGTAAAGTGATTTCAGTTTCACTCCCGCATCCTCAGTGGTGAAACGCCAATTCGTCTGAGCACATCATTATTTCAATTAAAAACTGGTTCCCAATATAATATGGGTCTACATATTAGGCAGTTGGTGTTAAAGAAACATCCTGCTGTTGCCTAAATCCGGGAAAAAGTGTCATGAAATATTTAATAACAAAGGCAAAAGGAAAGCTGGACGATCCTATAATCAGAGGGTGGGCTTGTGACCGTTATAGCGATGTATGTAAGTATTTTCCTGAGCTCAGGGAATCAATGGAGCAGGCGTGGTTTGATGACCTGTCCCTGCGCCGATGGATAGAAAACGATGCTTCCGTTTTGACTAGCTTGTTCCGGTTACTTCCAGCTACCAGGTTTTGTGGAGTTCAGGAACTTATCGCCAAACGATGGAAACAATGGGATGGAACGTTGGCCTGTTGGTCTGCTCCCGTCCTGGCGCAACTTCAGCCTGAAAATGCTGGCAAAATGTTTTCAAACTATCTTCAAAGTGGTGTTCTTGATAGCCAAAAAATAATTGGGATTATCCGTAGCCTGGATCAATTACCAGTTGACCAGGGGACTTCGTTGTTCAACGAGATAGAAGGTCTGATTTTAAAGCCTCGGAATGATGGTTTTGAAACATCATTTTTAATGGAATCTTTTATCAAGATGTCATTTGTCTTGAAATTGGGCAATACGGATACTCTGATTGAGAAAATTATTAAAACGGTGAGTGACGAAAAGAGCTTTGAAAAGGCTCTTAAATTGATTTATGGATTGCTATATAAACCCCCATATCTTATTGACCAAGCATTAGATTTGATTAGGAAAGAAACCCGTCAGACCTTTCAGTCGCTTAATTGCTTTTTCCAAGATAATGCGCCTCTTAAGGAGTGTGACCGCATTCTTGATCAATCCAATCCATTATCAGAAACAATGGACTTACTGTTAGAACAGGGTGCACAGGGAGGTGTCGTTGATAAAATTATTTTAGCGCTTGAAAAAGCCAAGTTCGATTTTCTGAAAGAACAAGACAATACTCTTGCCTGCTTTGCCTTAGGCTCGATTCTCCAGTGTTATATTCTTGAGAGTCCACAATTGGATGGCGTACCGTTGGATGAATCAATCCGAATGATTTCTGTGGACTGGGAAACTCCATATTTTGATAAACTTGAAAAGCATATTCAGAGCTTTGAAAGGAGTAGGATCATTGCCTCGATTCAACAAAGGGCGACAGAAGTTTGTAATACATATGGTGCAGAATTCCTGGCCAAACTGGCAGGAAGGCTTGGCTTTGAGGAATTCATACCTTTGCTTATAAGCTGGACCAGCAGTGATTCTGTTGATTTCGTATGCATTGAATCAGAAAAAGCTCTTGTTAAAATAGGCAAACCTGCGCAAAAAATGTTGATTGAGCAATGGAGTGAATTTGACTTTTCCCAAAAGATTTTTGGGTCATATATTATCCCGATTGTGGGTGGGGCATCTGCGGTGGACTTTGCCTTGGAGCGATTTGAAGATTTATTTAAGGATGATATAGAGCGATGGTGTGGTTTGGCAGAAAACACTCTGGATATTCGGATACTGAAGGTTCTTGAGCCAGAACTTCGACGAAAGCAACGTTTCATTGATCGGACGTTCTACCTCCTGAGCGTCTTGATGGATTTTGATTATCCTAAAATAGAAGAGTTGAAAAGCCGTGTCCTC
>JADFGI010000377.1 GCA_022567815.1 Nitrospinota bacterium | reverse complement strand
AATACTCGGGGACGATTCGATTCAGGTATCGCCCACCAGCGTCCGCGTTCCGGTATTTTATTCCCATTCGGAGTCGGTGAACGTGGAAACGGAAGAACCCATTTCGGCGGAAGAAGTGAAAAAACTGCTGGGCGATTCTCCGGGGATTCAGGTCGTGGACCGCCCGGAGCAAAACGAATATCCTTTGGCCATAGATGCGGAGGGCAAGGACGCAGTGTTTGTAGGGCGGATCCGAGACGATATATCCAGGGACAAGGCCATCAACTTCTGGGTCGTGTCGGACAACCTCAGAAAGGGAGCGGCCTTGAATGCCATTCAAATCGCCGAACTGATTGTGCGGCGTTAGCTGTCGCATGGTCAGAAAAAAAACGAAAATTCCTTAATTCCCCAGTGACTTGGCCTTGACAATAGGCAAACACTAAGTGTATATATAATAGCCACTTATTTCATGCAAGTCGCTAAAAATTTCCTCGATTTTATTCCACCTTCAAGGAATCCAACCATGTCGGACAATCCTAAATTAAACGGGCCAGAGCAACCATCGGGCCATAAAGATCCTGCCAGTCCCGAAAATTTCAATGTCGCGGAATTTAAAGAATTGCTGAATGTAGCCGCCCACGAAAGGAAAAACCTGCAAATGCTCGTCGAATACTTTGAGCATAAAACAGTGGAACTTGAAGAGAAAAAGCATTTTTTTGAAACGATTGAAGCCCAATTTCCCGACACTTTGAAAAAACTGGATACGTTCAATCAAAGTTTCCAGGAAATAAAAACTATTGATGTTCGCGTCAGGGATTTTCAGCGTGTCTCCAAGGAACTGGAATCCAATTACAACACCCTTAAGCGTGAGCTGAACGAATTGCATTTGCTCAGCGAGCATATCGATCACAAGATTAAAAGCCTGCATCAGCAAAGAGGGCTGGTAGAAAAAGCCAATGAAGACGCCGGTCGCCTCAATGTCCTCGTTTGGGACATGGATTCCAAGGTCAAGAAACTTAAAGAAGAGAACAAGCTGATCAAGTCCGCGGACCGTAGCATCAACCGGTTGGAAGGAATGATGGACACGGTCGCCGACAAGGTGGATGAAATCGTCAGCTTCAAGGAGATGATGCAAACCGGTTCGTCCAAAGTGAAGGAAATGAAAACCGCCCTGCATGATATGGATTCCCGGTTGAGCATTATCCTTCAGGAAAAGGAGTCCATCGCAAGTTATACCAGGGATACGGAGGATTTAAAGCGGACTCTGGAAGTGATGAAGGAGGATTATGAAACCTTGTTGGGGAAAAGCCACCTGGTTAGGGAAACCCATGATTCATTAAACCGTCTCAGCCAGGAAATCAGCGACCTGAAAGTTGAGTCCAAAAACATCTCGGTAAAAAATGAGATGATCCGCAGTATTAGCGGCCGTTTGCGGGACCTTGATGCGTTGTCGGTGGATGTCGAAACAAAAATCTCCAAGATGATGGATGAAAAGGTGGTTGTTGAAAAAACGGAAGAAAAAATCAACAAGTTGAATACGTTCCTCATGGACACTCTGAGCGGCAAAATGGTGATCCTGAAAGAGGAAATGAAAAACATAGATATCGCCAATGAAAAAATGAGCCGGTTCAACGCAATGGCCGAGGAAGCGGAACAAAAGTTCAAGCCGTTGGAAAATGAAATTGAGAAGGTCGGTTCCATTGGAAACATCCTGCATAAAATTGAAAAGATCAGTGAATCCACTCGCCTGCAAATGGATGAAGTCATCCGTAAGCAGAATCTTGTGGATCAGGTGGATAAGAAAATCAATGACCTGGGTTCCATGGTCATCAGCCTGGACGTCAAGATGGAAACCCAGATGCAAAGAAAGGGCTTGATCGAAAAACTGGAGAAAAAAGTGGACGGGTTGGATTTTTTCCTGGAAGAAGCCAACATCAAAATCGCCAAGGTCACCAAAAAAATCGATTTCCTGGATAAAATTGATCAGAAGCTGGAGAGTCTGAATTCCATGTCCAATCAGGTGGTTGAAAAAATCCTCGACATTGCCAAGGGTAAATCCACCCTGGACGATCAGGAAAAAAGGATGGGAATCCTTGTCTCCAAACAAAGCCAATTGGAAATCGAATTGCGGTCAAGGTTTGAAGACTTGCAGGAAGCGAAGGAAGAAATTAGCAGAATAGATCAAATCCGTAATGACCTGAAAAAGATCAATGCCAGCTATGACCGGAAACTTGACGCGCTGATTATCCGGCAGAGCCAAGAAAATGCAGCCCTTAAAAAGCGGCAATCTCTACAGAGCCAGAAAGAGGCTCGTGATATTGCTTCCGGCAAACGGCGCGAGGAATTTGATCGAGCGGCGAAATATAAGCACATGCGGGAGATAGACGGAAAGGACGAAAAAACCGCAAAGGAAGATTTTGACCGCAGCAGCCAGCAACAGCCGGAAAAGACCAAAAAAGCCCCCTCACCTGATCTTGATAAACGCGAGGCTACCCGATCCGCTTTTGATGAAACCAAGACGCAAATAACAGGACAGCAACCGGAAGACCGCAAAAAATCAGATACCGAGGAAAAGCGGCAAGCTGCCCGGGACGCTTTTGCCGATACGAAAAAAGATATTACCGGCGACCGGCCAATGACCAAGGAAGAAAAACGCAAGCAATTACGCGATGCTTTCAAAGACCAGAAAAAAGAAATTAACGAGGACAGGCAACCAGAACCGAAAAAATCAGACGATGACGAAAAAGGCCGCGCCGGTAAATCAGGCCGCAGCAGGAGTTTTACAGCGTTTCAGGATCAGGCCGGTAAAAAGAAAGACCGCGACAGGGAGCGCGATCGTGACGATGATGATACGCCACAGCCACCGAAGCCGAAGAAGCCCCCTACCCCGCCAAAAAATAACCGTTGACCGAATTAGCCAATGACGTTACCCTAATATCAAAATAACGTTACGTCCGTAGCGTTAATATAACCTTAAAATAACGTTGGAACTTGAAGCATGACCCAGAGCGAGGCTGGCCGTATGGCTGAAATCATTGTCGCAGGCGGTACAAAAGGCGGCGGCAGTAAAACCACAGTGGCCACGAACCTGGCTTGCATGGCTGCTTCGCTAGGTTATCGTGTCCTTTTGGTTGACGCTGACGACCAAGAAAGCGCATGGACTTTCGCGGCCATACGCAAAACTG
>JADFGI010000376.1 GCA_022567815.1 Nitrospinota bacterium | reverse complement strand
GATCCTTCAGCCAATCTTCGATATAATTTGGAAAAGCTTTGGTTGGGAACGAAGCATCAACTATGATGAAAACGGCAATTGGGTAGGCAATTGACTTTGCCCCCGCCACAATCTAAAATTGCCATCCGGATGAATCCTCCAGATATTAAAAAAATTTACATTATCGCGATTTGCGGAACGGGCATGGCCTCCCTCGCCGGACTCCTCAAGGAGTCGGGACATAAGGTGACAGGGTCGGACGCCAACATCTACCCGCCAATGAGCACTCTGCTGGCGGAACTTGATATCCCCGTCAAACCCGGTTTCAAACGGGAAAATATCACCCAGGATATCGACCTGGTCATCATCGGCAACGCGGTTTCCAAATCGAATGAAGAAGTGCAAGCGGTTTTGGATTCCGGGATTCCCTACACTTCATTTCCGGAAGCCTTGGCGCGGTTTTTCCTGGATGGCCGGAAATCGCTGGTGGTAACGGGGACGCACGGCAAAACCACGACCACCGCTCTTTTGAGTTGGGCGCTCCATGCCTGTGGGAAAAATCCCGGATTCATGGTCGGCGGCTGGCTGAAAAATTTTGACCGCAATTACCGGATCCCTGAAGGCGACTATTTTGTCACCGAGGGCGATGAATACGACACGGCGTTTTTCGACAAGGGGCCGAAGTTCCTGCATTACCGCCCCCTGGCCGCCATCCTCACAGGAATCGAGTTCGACCATGCGGATATTTATGACGACCTGGATCACTTCAAATCCTCCTTCCGAAAGTTTGTAGAAATAATCGACCCTGAGGGGTTTTTGCTGGTAAACTCCGCTGACGACAATATAAAAGATATCCTGAGCCACGCGTCCTGTCCGGTGGAGACTTATGGGTTGACTGCCTCGGCGGATTGGCGCGGAGACGCCTACCGTTTCGAGTCGGGGATGGGCTGTTTCACGCTGAACCACAAAGGCCGGGAAATGGGGATGATTCGGCTTCCCATGATCGGGCGTCACAATGCGGAAAACACGGTTGCGGTTGCGGCGCTGGCTATCCGGCTGGGACTTCCGGCGGACGAGGTGTGCCGGTCTTTTTCCACTTTCAAGGGGATCAAGCGGCGGCAGGAAGTGGTTGGGGAAAAGAACGGCGTGGTCGTTATCGACGATTTCGCCCACCATCCCACCGCCATCGGCTTGACCCTCGAAGGGGTGAAAGAGGCTTATCCCGAAGGCCGGGTTTGGGCGGTGTTTGAACCGCGTTCGGCCACGTCCCGGCGCAATGTATTTCAGGAAATTTTTCCGCCCAGTTTTGCCGCGGCGGACGAGGTCATCATTGCCAGGCCGTATTCCCAGGAAAAAATCCCGCCGGAGGAACGGTTGGATCCTGCACGGCTCGTCAAGGACATTGAACGGTCCGGCGGTAACGGACATTACATTCCAGATGTTGAGGATATCGTCGAATACATCACGGAAAATATCCGGGCGAAGGATGTGGTTCTTGTCATGTCCTCCGGCGGGTTTTCTGGAATTCATCAGAAACTACTGGACCGTTTGTAATCTGTAAATTTTGGGCGCCTCAAAAATTTCAACCTGGACTATGGGTCCTAAATTAATGGGTGACCGCTTACAAAATCTCTGGGTTAAAGGATCAATCAGGTTGCTGAATAAGTCTCAACACGAGGGTTTCCACTGTTGTCACACTGAGCCTGTCGAAGTATGACCTTGATAATAAGGGCTGTTTTCACACTTCGACAGGCTCAGTGTGACAGCTGCAGGTAGTAAAATAGTTTTTCAGCAACCTGCTATTGATTCATCAAAAACCCATCGAATGTAAATACTTGGTCCAGCGCTACGCTGGTCGAATGTAAATACTTGGTCCAGCGCTACGCTGGTCGAACGTAAATATTTGGTCCAGCGCTACGCTGGTTGTGAATACTTTGAACTCATCTCATGGACTGAAAGCTGATCAGGGGATTAAAACCTACGGTCAACTGAAACTGGAATTGATCCAGCGGGGATTGTATATTTCGCCGGAAATTCTGGAGTCGCCCAATGTGGCGTCAGGCGTATGTCCGGGCATTCCGGGGGAGGAGGTGACGCTGGCGTTGACGGAAAATCTCATCGTCAAAACCTTCCTGAAGCCGAAAGACAAAGCGCCGATGAAATTAAAAGTCCTGAACGACAAACTGTTTTTGAATTCGGGCGATGGAGAAGAAGAGGAAGTAGGCATCATTCCCCTGCCGGTTTTTCTCAAGGATTTAATGAAGCACCGGACGCCGTTGTCCGAAAACATTTGCCTGGACGGTTATTGTCTGAATATTTTCCTTCGCGCCGTGGACAAGGGCGAAAAACTGAATATGTCGAAGGATCACATCATTTCTATTGTTCAATCCGCGTTTGAGGAAGGGGCGGCGGACCTGGTTCAGATCAATATGGATTATTGCGACAAAAAGGACCGTGGATTCCAACTGCTTGCTCCGGTGGTGGAATCGATCAAAAAGAAATTCAAAACCTTTGTCGCTCTCAAGGGGTTTCCTCCGCAGGAAAAGCGCACGATAGATTTGATTTATGCCGCCGGGTTCGACCTGCTGGACTTCCCCCTGGGCGGGTTTGCGGGGGCCGCCGATGCGCAGGGAGAAATTTTATCCAGTCAACAGGTTCACGATTCGCTGGAATATGCGGTGGGGATTTTTCCTCACGGAACGGTCTGGACGGAGTTGGTTCTGGGACCGGAACCTCTCGACATCGTCAAAAAGAAAATAGATCAACTGACCGGAAGAGGCATCATCCCGCAATTGAAACTGCTGGCCACCAGCATCTACACGGGCAAGGATTATTGGCGGGTAAAAGAAGTGGTGCGGCATTTGCGCGACGCCGCTGTGCGCGACCGGTTGACTTTGAAATGGTTGTATCCCAATTGCCGGTGCGTCAGCCCCCTGGACGCGCAATATTTCACGGACGATCCTGCGTCCGCGCAATTGGCGGCCAAGCCGGTTTATCGATCCCGATTGGGAAAAAAAGCCTTTGAAGGTTTTGTCGCCCTACGGCGCAAACTACGCATCAAGGACGTAAGCGATTCTTACGAATCGGCGGGGTTGTAGGTTTTTTAACGCGTAATCAACGACCCCGCCGCAAGCGGACGGTGTATCCGACAAGGATTATCATTTAAAAGCCGTAGCCAGCGTGACGCTGGACCT
>JADFGI010000375.1 GCA_022567815.1 Nitrospinota bacterium | reverse complement strand
ATGAAGTCCCGCCTGGCCTGCCAATGCGTCGCCGACGGCTCGGTGGACCTGGTGGTGGAAATCCCCGCCTGGAACCGCAACCTGGCCCGCGAGGAGCATTCGTAGTGCGAGGAGCATCAGGGGGGAGGGCGCCCCCCCACGTGCGCATTGCCTGGCGGAAGCTGACCCCCCCAATCTCCATTCCTGGATGATATTTCAACCGGATAGTATCAAAATCAGCCTTTGTGCATACCTCAAATGCATATGTGCCGATGTCAAAGTTTCCTCCCAATTTCTTTATGCGCTCGTCCACGGGGCACGATCGCCTTGTCACATTGGAGTAAACCATCGCTTGGTTTTCCGCGGATTGCACCGGAATAAAAATGGGAAAGCATGACGGGAAAAATCGAAAAAAACACCCCCTTTCACTGCGGTTTCGGGGTGGAGGGATCCACATTCAAAATTGCTTGACAGTCTTTTTAACCTGCATATACAATTAAATTATGGACGATTTGAAAACCATTACGGGAAAAATGATTCAGGAATGCGCTTGTTTAAATTTGCGTAAGGCCAATCGGGCTTTGACGCGATTTTATGACAAGATTCTCAGCCCCACAGGCATTCGTTCAACCCAGTTGCCATTACTGACAGCCGTCGCACATTCGGGGCCGGTCACCATTTCAAAATTAGCGTATTTGACCGTGATGGATCTTAGTACGCTGACCCGAAACCTGAAATTCCTTAAAGAAAAACAGTTGATCCAAGTGCGGCCTGGCAAGGACAAACGTGTTCGGGAGGTTTTCCTCACGGAACAGGGAGCGCAAATCATCGTGCAGGCGTATCCCCTGTGGCAGGAGGCGCAGTCCCAAATCACCGAAAAAATCGGCCCATCGAAAATAAAGCAACTGTTGGCAATTTCCACCGCGACAATTGATGCGGTTCGGTCGGTTTAAAAAAATTTGAAAATAAACTTGCATATACAATGGTTTGTCGAAAATAAGAGAATTTAAAGTGAATTGAACGATGCGGCGATGATCGTGCAGGGTCACCCCGCAGGTCATAGGCATTGAATGCGTAAAAAACCGGCACCATTACCGACTAGGAAAAACCAATGCGAGCCTTGCAAGAGATTACGGAGCGAATTGAATTCATCCGGAAAAATACCGGTTTGAACAAGAGCCGTTTTTCGCGGGAACTCGGAATGAAACCCCGAAATTACTACAATATTACCAGGTCACGAGGGCGCAAACTCAGCGTTCATTTGATTTTGTGGGTCATATACCGATTCGGTGTAAATCCCTCATGGCTGCTATCGGGAAAGGGCGAGACTTTCACGCGAGGCCAACCGGAGGCGGAAGAGGCGGAGGATATCCCCAGTTCGTTACCGTTTTCCCTGGAACATATATTCAGAATTCTGGAATTCTCGGAGGACGCCATCATTTCCGTAACCGAGAGCCAAACCATCGTTTTTTTCAATCGTGGCGCCGAAGCGTTATTTGGGTGCTCTCAATCCGAACTGCTCGGCGAACCGCTGGATCGCTTGATTCCAGAAAGTCATATTCGAGCACACCAACAGCAATTTCAACGATTCTTGGAAGGGACGATACCCAGTCGATTAATGGCCGAGCGAAGTGAAGTTTCCGGCAAACGGAAAGATGGAGCGATATTCCCGGCCGAAGCTTCCATCTCCAAATTCGAGCATGAGGGCCAGCAGATACTTACAATCATTCTGCGGGACATCACGATTCGCAAGCAGTTGGAGGAAAAGGCGATGAGCCTGGAGAAACAGATGCTTCAGGCCCAGAAAATGGAGACCCTGGGGGTTCTTGCCGGAGGCATCGCGCATGACTTCAACAATTTTCTGACCGGCATTATCGGTCATGCGGCGATTGCAACAAGCCATCTCCCCGCCGATTCTCCAGCCCTTTCCTCGATTCAAATGATCGAGTCGTTCGCGGCACGGGCATCCGACTTCTGCCGGGAATTGCTGGCATATTCTGGAAAAGCGAGGTTTGTGATAGAGCCCGTCGATTTGAATGGCTTAATAATTGAGATGGGGCAACTTCTTGGGATTGGTCTCGCGAGACGAGCCCGCCTCACCTACACCCTTGCTCCTGCACTTCCTCCCGTAAATGCAGACGCCACCCAGATTCGGCAAGTCATCATGAACCTGATCACCAACGCCGCGGACGCCATCGGGGACCGGGAAGGAGAAATTGTAATTGCGACCGGCGCGACGACGTGGACGCGTGACAAATTGAGGTGTTTTATCGCGGACGACGACCCACCGGAGGGTATCTACGTGACCATCGATGTTTCCGACACAGGCGGTGGCATGAACGATCAAACGATGGCGAAAATATTTGACCCATTTTTCACGACGAAATCCACCGGACGCGGTTTGGGGCTGGCCGCATTGCTCGGTATCGTTCGCGCCCATCATGGCGCGATAAAAGTATCGAGCGAGATCGGCAAGGGCACTACCTTCAGGGTGCTGCTTCCTGCCGCGGAAATAACAATCGGAGATTAGCCCGCAGCAGGTATCCTGCGCAGGCCCAGAATTTTAATCAAACCCACTGGGGCATGAACCTCTCAAATAATTAAGCTAAAAGGAGCATTGAAAAACCATGGATCTAATAAAACTTCGCCAAACGAGCGATAATAAAGTGGCCACAACTTTCCGCTTGCTGCTGGCCCTTGTTTTCCTGATGACCGGCCCCATGAAGCTTTTGGCGCCAAGTTTGGCGGCAGCTTGGTCTGGCCAGCTGCTGGCCGCGAACCTCCCCTTTTATCTGCTTACGCTATGGACGGTGCCTTACGTTGAGCTGGCCCTCGGGGTCATCCTGGCCCTCGGTTTTTTCGCCCGCCCCGCGGTTGTGGGTGCAATAGGAATCATGATTGTCGCGACATACGTTCATCTTGTCGTGGACGATCCTTCCCTGTTTCCACTTCAGCCGAATGAACCCATCATTTCGTTGGCCGTGATCGCCATGAGCCTTTACGTGCTCTTGCGGGGTGCCGGGGCCTGGAGTTTGGATTTGAAGGCGGCCAAGGCCGGCAACGCTTTTTCTACCCATTGGGTGGAAATCCCCGCCTGGAACCGCAATCTGGCCCGCGAGGAACATTAGGGGGAGGGCGTACCTCGCACCTCCCGTGGCCCCGGGCGGAATCCGGCCTTCACCCCAAAAGCTTCTACCCGCGGC
>JADFGI010000374.1 GCA_022567815.1 Nitrospinota bacterium | reverse complement strand
TCCCACAGGGTGTCGAACCAGGTGGGGTCGGTCAGAATGGTGGTTTCCCTGGATTGTATGAGCAGGCAGGCGTGTCCTATCAGGGTGGTCTTTATCATTCCAAATATCCGTTTAATATATTAAGGGCATTTCTAAAAATGGTTTTGGGCCATGAATGGGCTTTAAAAAATGAGACCTGAACAATGGAAAAGATTTAAATTCCTCCTCACCTCAATCCTCTCCTCCAAAGGAGGAGAGGAGGAAACCCCTTCTCCCCCGTCATCCTGAGCTTGTCGAAGGAGGGGGGAGAAGGCTGGGATGAGGGGATAAAAAAACTTATACAAAGCTCTCTTATGAAATAATAGTCCGCAAGTTATCTGAAAAAAAATCGAATTATTATAGATGCCCAATAGTCATGTTTCAAACGATTAAATATTTTCTGGTTCGTACCGGAATCTCGCTGTTTCTGTTGCTGGTGTTTGGTTTTTTTGCGCTTTATGTAGTGCACGAAATCGCTCTGCCCCGGACGGCGTTTGATGATGTAATGATCCAATGGGCGCTCCTTTTCATTTGCGTGTTCATGGGATTTTTCGCCTATGGTCAGATTGGCGATCAACGGTTTTTGAACGCGTTTCATGCCTTGAAAGATGTCGGCCCTCTTTACGACAAGGAAGTGATTGTCCGGAAGTTTGAGAACCTCCTGCGCTTCACCGAGTCCGCCTATTTCCTTCCCGGTCCGGCCCGCCGTTTTCGCGGACTGGTGGTTCGTAAATATGCCGATTACCTTATGTCCATTGGACGGGAAGAACCGGAAGCCCTTAAAATTTATTTGAAAGCGTTTTTACAAAATCCCGAGAATTCAAAGTTTCGCGCTCCCCTGCTTTCCATCCTCGATCAGGGGGGAGACTTGTCGGAGAATGAAATAGATTTATTGCTGGTGATGGTGAGAGCGGAGGACTTTAAAGATGCTTTCATCGTCAACCATCTGGCTTCCATCTTTCTGCGGAAAAAAAAGCTGACCGGAAAAACCGAGCCGGTATTTTTATTCGCGGTGGAAAATGAATCAAACGATGCAGGTGAAATTTTACAATTTATAGTTCCCGTTTTACTGGAAAACCATCGGGCGGATATATTCGCTCTTCGATTTTACTTGCAGGCCTTGTCGCTTCATCTTCAGGGGGAAGATGAGATGCGGGAAATCCTCGGCAAGGCTTTTTGCGAAGGGCATTATGAGGGGATAGACCCTGTTTTGCATGAGAAGTGCGGGCAAACCTTCTCCTTGATGGAACTTGACAAGCAGGCTGAAATCCGAGAGGCGGTGGCCACAAACCGAATTTCCGGACGGTTGAAAAAAATCAACTTGTTCAACCGTGAGGACAAACAGGATATCAGCCGTTTGAAAGTTCGCTTTGGGATACAAAAATCACTCTTCCAAAAACTGGGAGACGGGATTTTCTGGATCGGTCGTTTGCTTCAGGGTCTGGGAAAGAAAATTTTTCTAAAGGTGATAGATGGGTTGATCCTTTTCGGCAAAGCCCGGCTCTGGGTGAAACTGGTATCCATTCCATTGCTGGGTCTTTTGATATTAGCCGGGTTGGGCGTGTTGGAGTGGCGGGCCACCCGGGATGAAATCGTTGCAGACAAGGAACCCCGGACGAGTGCGGTTGCCCCTGTTTCCAAGCTTGTCGCGAAGAAGCCGAATAAAGTGCACACCATACAGGTGGCCGCGGTCACTTCGGCCAAACAGGCGGATCAGCTCATAAAATCCCTGGAAAGGAAAGGCGTGGAGAAGATTTTTATCGTTAAATCGGCGCGGCAGGCAGGAGGCAGTTGGTATAAAATCCGTGTTGGTCCCTTTGACAAAAAAAGCAATGCTCTTAAAGTGGCCAAACGGTTGATGGATGACAATCTGATAAAAAATTATTTTCTCGTATCGAAGCCCAAAAGAGTGGCAGGTAAAAAGGACAGTTAATGTGGGGAAGGAAGTGCTCGACCTCTGGATCTTTATGAATCCGGTCTGTTTATTGCTACATTTTGCTCTTGAACAAGCAAACTGCCTAACAAACTACTGATTTGTTCATTGGTTCCATGGGAGAAAACACGCTCAATCCGGATTTTATAATCCGCAAAGTTTTTCCGGTTTATTGGCGCATTTTTTTTACAGACTTCATAATGAATCACCGAGATACATTTGGAGATAACCTTTTTTTGAAAACTATCTCCGTTTGTCAGGATATATTCTAAATGTTGTTTAACTTCAGCGTCATTCATTGTTTTCCCCAATCTTTTTCAATCGAATATGATTTCTTATTCTAATTATTCAGCATTGATATCCGGCCGCCGGAAAATCTTGATTCCCACCAGTGGGTTTCATACCCCGTAGCTACTAGCCGTAGGGGCAACAGGCAATAATCGTTTGCCTTGATAATGTTTACCAGCAAAGAAAGATGTTTCAATTCGGGTCCAGCGTCACGCTGGCTACGGCTTTTAAATAAAAATCCTTGTCGGATACCCCGTCCGCTTGCGGCAGGGTCGTTCATTTTCTGATTAATAGTTTATAGTTGCCCGTCAATTATGATTTATTTTTGAATTTCCTTAAAGGATGTAAGTCACAATTTTCTGTGATCGGAACAACCATTTTTCAGGTGAGCAATTAAAACCGAGTGTGACCTGGCCCCCATAACAAAAGTGCCGAAAGGTCGATGGCTACGAATCCAGCAAATAATTCCCCCGCCTCATCACGATTAAAGAATTTCCAACACCTGTTCTGGTGGACGGCCTAGTGCGGCTTTCCCGTTGGCAAGCACTATGGGACGTTCAATCAGAACAGGGTGTTTAATCATGAAACCGATCAGATCGTCATTGGATAATGCGGGGTTGTCTAGTTCATATTCGGAATATATGGCTTCTTTCTTGCGCATCAGATCACGAGAAACAAATCCAAGTTGGGTAAGAATCTCTTTAAGTTTTTTTACTGTAGGTGGGGTTTTGAGGTATTCGATGATGGTCGGGGTGATGCCGTGTTTTTCGAGCAATTCCAGAGTTTGGCGTGATTTCGAGCAACCAGGATTGTGAAAAATAGTTACAGACATGATTTGATTTCCTTTTTATTGATTATCAGATTCAGTTAATAGCCTATTTTAGCTTATATATTTGAACAAGTTTATTATCCTCTCCTCCAATGGAGGAGAGGATTGAGGTGAGGAGGGATTT
>JADFGI010000373.1 GCA_022567815.1 Nitrospinota bacterium | reverse complement strand
GTAGGTCCTTATGAATATGGTTATACTTGGGTTCTTAATAACCCTCGAACTAGAAGCCCAATAAAAAATTTGCGAATGATCTCAGGTGCCCCGTCCGGTGTACGGTTAATTGATAAACGGTCCTTAAAAGAAGTTGGAATTGAGGCAGGAATGGTTTTAGAAGTTGTAAAGCCAAAATAATACTCAACAATAAAATAGTTTTTGACCTTAATTTTTAATACCTAGAGTAAAATCTTCTTCAAAATTTTTTCAATGGAAAACCAACTCTACAAAAAACAGAACTTTAATTCATTCCCCTTCCAAATTGAGAGAATTCCTTCGAAAACCACCGCCTGTCGACAAATTAAATTCACTGTCGGGAACGGGTTTGAGCGTTTCCATCGCTTCATGGGCATGGGAGTGATTGTCTTCCGGGAAGCCAAATTCATCGGGATTGACGGTATGCAAATAGCCGTGCATTTGCATCATGAACAACATGGCTCCCGCAACAATGAGCCCTCTATTGGACACGGAGCTGATTTGCAAAAACGATTTGGTCCGCCGCCATTTGAAAAGTAATGCCACCATGATGCACAAGGCGACTACCTGCCCAAGTTCGATCCCTAAATTGAACGAGAGAATCCTCATGACAATGCCCTCGTCCCCTAAAGGAAGCTGTTGCAATCTCGTGGACAGCCCGAACCCATGAATAAAGCCCAATAAAAATATCATTAGCAGAAGGTTGGGGGCCTTCTCGAAAAACTTTTTGAACCCGCCCAAGTTTTCATAACCGATGTAACACACGCTGAGTGCGATCACCGCGTCGATGAGCCAGACATTGGCGGTGATTCCCATGAGGGTGGCGGATATCAGGGTGATGCTGTGTCCGACCGTAAACGCGGTAATGTATTTCACCACATCCATGAAGGTGGTCAGGAAAAATACGATGCCAAAGACAAACAGCAAATGGTCGTACCCGGTCAACATATGGGTGGCCCCAAGCCACAGGTATTGTAGATAACCGCCTCCAAGCATGGCTTGTTTATCGGCCTCTGACATTCCATGTGGAAAAACCGATTCGGTCACAAAAAATAAAAGCGCCATTCCTGACAGGCTTAATATAATTTTTGGTTTCATAAAAGTTCGCTATATTTGGTTGATGGTTTTAAAAATGGTTTTGTTATTCGTTTTCCAGCATTTTGAGCCTGTTATCAATTTTACAAATAGGACTTCGTTAGCTATAAGCAAGTCGGCACCTTCGTCTTCGCGAGCCGCTACAAGCGGCGTGGCGATCCAGCTCCTTAGGCGGAAGGCCAATTCGCTAATAAGTTGTCTCGTAACAATAGTTAAGCAAAAAATAAAATATTTGAAATTGCCTCCATGCTAATGAACTGGATTGCTTCGCTACGCTCGCAACGACGATCAAAGGGTCTTCCCATTTCAGAACAACCATCATCTGACTTAAAAAAAATTGACGACAGGCTCGGGCAACATCTTAATTTATAGAAAAATTTTCTGCACGCACAGCAGGACCATCGAGGTGACCAGGATCGCGCCTATAAAATTCAGCACCACTCCAGCACGGGACATTTTGGGAATGGTCACCCAGCCACTGCCATACACGATGGCATTGGGAGGCGTGGCGACGGGGAGCATGAAAGCGAACGATGCGGAGAGGGTCGCGGGAATCATCAGCATTAGAGGATGATAACTTGCCGCCACCGCTGTCGCTCCGATGATGGGCAGTATCATTGTCGCGGTCGCGGTGTTGGATGTGAGTTCGGTCAAAAACGTGATCGCCAGGCAAACAATGAGGATGACTCCGAAAAGCGGAAGCGAGGCCACCCCCGTCAGCTGTTCGCCGATCCATTTATCCAGTCCTGTTTTGCCGAATCCCGCCGCCAGCGCAAACCCGCCGCCGAACAACAACAGGATTCCCCACGGAACTTTCTTCTGCACCGTGCCCCAATCGAGGATGAAGAACTCCCGCTTTCCCTTTAGTTCCACGCCCTTGCCGAAATTAACTGGCAAAAGCATGAGCAGGAGTCCCATGGCCATAGCAACGGTCGCGTCGTGCAGGAGTTCCGGTCGGTCAAACAGGCCGGACCATCCCGGAATGGCCAACGCGCCGATGTTGATGGGTTTCCTGAATATCCACAAGCACGCCGTGGACACGAAAACCACGGCGATGATTTTTTCTGCCTGATTCATTCTTCCCAGGGCTTTGAGTTCGTTCTGGATAACCTCCGGTTCGTTCTGGCCAAACTCAATTTGTTTCAGTGGAATCGGGGAGACGAAACGGCACAGGTAAACCCACACCAGCGGAAGAAAAATACAGACGATGGGAACCGCCATCACCATCCATTGGAAAAAGGTGATCTCGGGATTTTCCGGATAAAGGCTTTTATAAAATCCGGCAAATACAATATTGGGGGGCGTACCGATCAAGGTTCCCACGCCGCCAATGCTTGCTGAATACGCCAACCCCAGCATCAGCACCAGGCCCAGACTCTCCTGAATCGATTTCCTGCTTTCCTCATTGCGCACACCGTTCAACGAAGCTTCGTCTGCGATTTGCCGAACCACCGCCATGCCCACCGGCAACATCATCATCGTGGTCGCTGTATTGGAAATCCACATGGAAAGAAACGCCGTTGCCACCATGAATCCCAAAACGATCCGTTCCAGGTCAACGCCGATCATGGAAATGATCCAAAGTGCGATGCGTTTATGAAGATTCCATTTCTCCATGGCCAGCGCGATCATGAATCCGCCGAGGAAAAGAAATACCAGATGATTGGTGTAGTTGGGCGCGACTTCCTTGCTGGACAGGATGCCCAAAGCAGGAAACAGCACCAGAGGCAGCAAGGCGGTCACGGTGATCGAAGTCCCCTCCCCCATCCACCAGATGGCCATCAAAACCACCACGGCCAAAAGACGTTGACCGGATTCTGTCATACCATCCGGTTGCGGCATCAGTAGAATAATGAAGAAAACCAACAGGCCGGTGAGGAGGACGGCTATCTGCTTTTTGAATTTGGAGTCCGTCAAAGAAATGCCTCTCGCCAGCCCCGTTACACGAGGAGGAACCCGCTAACGCGGGAGGAAGTTTGGGCCTGACGCTTCGCGAGGCCCTGAAAACATACAAGGGCACGCTTCGCTTATGATATCCTTTCCGTTGCCTTCATGCCCCGGAGGGGTACACTAGCCCCATTGGAAATATTCTATC
>JADFGI010000372.1 GCA_022567815.1 Nitrospinota bacterium | reverse complement strand
TCCGCTGCGGAGGGCGAGTTTGATCACGGCGTAAAACATTTTTTGGGGCTCGTGAGCGCAGAGCGTACCTTATTGTATGTTTTCAGGGCCTCGCGTAGCGTCAGGCCCAAGTTTCCTCCCCTGTAAGGGGTATTCCGTATGAACAAAGAAAACAAAAAAAATAAAGCGATCCAGAAAGACCCGAAAAAGAAAAGTCTCCTGCCCGTTGTCCGGAAGGGGAGATCCCTTGAGCGGCTGGACCCTCTGACCGCTTACTTGCAGGAGATCCGGCAATATGAAGGGCTTTCGGAAGAAGAGGAGCGGGCGCTGGCCATCAAATATAAGGAAGCCGGGGACCTGGACGCCGCATACAGGTTGACCACCGCTCACCTGATGATGGTGGTGCGTATCGCCATGACCTTCAAACGCGAATGGAACACCATGATGGACCTGATCCAGGAAGGAAATATCGGTCTCATGAAGGCGGTCAAAAATTTTGATCCCTTTCGCGGCGTCCGGCTTTCCGCTTACGCGACCTGGTGGATACGTTCCTATATGCTGAAATATATTCTGGACAACTGGAGGCTGGTGCGGGTCGGCACCACCAACGTCCGCCGAAAACTGCTGTTCAATTTAAAAAAAGAAAAAGAAAAACTGGAGAAAGAAGGCTTCGCCCCTTCTACTAAACTTTTGGCGGAACGCTTTGGAGTGGACGAGAGTGAAGTGATTGATGTCGATGCCAGTCTGGGCGCGGCGGATGTGCCCATGGACGCGCCGGTGCATCCCCAGAGCACTAAAACGTACGCAGATGCCTTTGGCCATGAGGAAACGCCGGAAAAGCTCGTGGTTTCGGAAATGTTTCTGTCTGCCCTTAAAGAAAAAATCGATGTGTTCAAGGTCAAGCTGAAACCCATAGAGCAGGAAATTCTTGAGGACAGGGTGTTGTCGGAATCCCCGCTTTCCTTACAGGAAATTGGTGATCGCCATAACATCACCCGTGAAGCGGTACGGCAGGCAGAACAAAGATTGTTGAAAAAATTTAAAATTTATATTGAAGAAGAATTTCCGGAAGCGGCTGACCACTTCGGTTAAACGAACGGCCCTGCCGCAAGCGGACAGGGTATCCGACAAAGGTTTTCACTTAAAAGCCGTGGCCAGCGAGGCGCTGGACCCGAATGGCAAATACTTTCTTTGCCAGCTAACGTTATCTCGACCAAACGAGTTTTTGCCTGTTGCCCCTACGGCTAGTAGCTACGGGGAATAAAACCCACTGGTGGGAATAAAAAAAGGGAGGAACCATATGGAATATCGAATCGAAACAGACAGCATGGGGGAAATTCAGGTTCCTGCCGACCGTTATTACGGAGCCCAAACTGCGCGGTCCCTCATCCATTTCGACATCGGCATCGAAACCATGCCGAGGGAAATCATCCGCGCAATGGGGATATTGAAAAAAGCATCGGCCATCGTCAATTCCGGACTGGGACTCCTCCCCGCCGATAAAAAAGATTTGCTGGTGCAGGCGGCGGATGAAGTGATCGAAGGCAAACTCGACGCGCACTTTCCCTTAAGCATCTGGCAGACGGGAAGCGGCACCCAGAGCAATATGAATTCCAATGAAGTCATCGCCAACCGCGCCATTGAAATCAGCGGCGGGAAGATTGGATCCAAAGATCCCGTCCACCCTAACGATCATGTCAATTTAGGCCAATCCTCCAACGACACCTTTCCCACCGCCATGCACATCGCCGCTGTGGAGCAGATTCACGAACGGCTGATCCCCTCCATCACCGAACTCAGGGATGCTTTCAGAAAAAAAACCGCGGAGTTTGAAACCATCATCAAGATTGGCCGGACCCATCTGATGGACGCGACTCCCCTCACTCTGGGTCAGGAATTCAGCGGTTACACCACTCAGCTGGATTACGCCCTGGATCGCATTCAGGGTTGCCTGCCGCGCATGTACCAGATCGCCTTGGGAGGAACGGCGGTGGGGACGGGATTGAATACGCATCGCGACTTCGCCCAAAAAGTCGCGGAAGAAATCGCCAAACTTACAGGTTCCCCATTTGTCACCGCGCCCAATAAATTTGAAGCATTGGCCGCTCACGACGCCATTGTAGAAACCAGCGGCGTCCTCAAAACCATCGCCTGCTCGCTCATGAAAATTGCCAACGACATCCGCTGGCTGGGCTCCGGGCCCCGTTGCGGCATCGGTGAAATCATCCTGCCCGCCAACGAACCGGGAAGCTCCATCATGCCGGGAAAGGTCAATCCCACGCAATCCGAAGCGATGACCATGGTCGCGGCGCAGGTCATCGGCAACGACACCACCATCAACGTCGGCGGGTCCTCGGGAAATTTTGAACTCAACGTGTTCAAACCGGTGATGATTTACAACCTGCTTCAATCCATCCGACTGTTGGCCGATTCCAGTAAATCTTTCAAACAGCATTGCGTCGTGGGTATCCAACCGAACGAAGTGCAGATCGAGGCGCATTTGAAAAATTCGCTCATGCTGGTGACCGCGCTCAACCCGCACATCGGTTACGACAACGCCGCCAGGGTCGCCAAGAAAGCCTATCAGGAAAATACGTCGCTCAAGGAAGCGGCGGAGGCACTGGCACTTTTGACGCCGGAAGAGTTTGACGAGAAAGTCCGACCGGAAAAAATGATCGGGCCGAAGTAAAGGCGGCTTTTCTCTGCTCAGTGAGCGGGGCGGAACCGTTCCATCAATTGCAGGTCGCGGGTGAAGCATTGGCGATAGGCCATCAGCGTCACCAGCAGACAGGTGATCCCCGTTGCTCCCGCCAGCATGTAGATAACAGCCAATTGAAATTTGACCGCCGTCAAGGGCGATCCTCCCGCAATGATATATCCTGTCATGATCCCTGGGAGGTGAACCAGCCCAACGGTTTTCATCGTATCGATGGTGGGAATCATCGCTGTTCGTACCGACTGGCCAACGGCTCCCAGAGCGGCCTGGCGGGCGGTTGCGCCAAGAGCGAGCAAGGTTTCGATGCGCGGCCTCTGGAGGCCCAACTCGGCGATAAGACGATCCATCGCCAACGATGACGCTTTCATGGAATTGCCGATAATCATGCCCCCCAGTGGGATGACGTAACGCGCCTCCGGTTGAATGACTCCCGCGCTATAAAGAAGCGCAAACGTCATCAGGGAGCCCACCGTGATGCCTAAAATGGCGATCCCGTGGGAATGCGGAATTTCTTTTCCTCGATTGCCC